>NZ_BCPP01000373.1:0-6300 GCF_016586125.1 Burkholderia sp. E168m23 | reverse complement strand
CGCGCACGATCTGGATCGACTTCGCGCTCGAGAAGCCCTGGTTGATCACGGTGTTGAACAGCGTGTCCGAGCTGCTCGACCACGTGCGCACGCCGTTCGCGACCGTCGTGCCGCCGTTCGCGTAGAAGTAGCCGGCGCCGAGCGACAGCGGGCCGCTCGCATAGCTCGCGCCGAAGCTGTACGTGCGGCCGCTGCCGGTCGCGCCCGCGACGCCGCCGAAGCCGTACAGCGCCTCGAACTGGAAGCCGGAGATCAGCGGACTCGTGTATTTCACCGAGTTGCTGACGCGCAGGCTGTTGTCGTAGTTGTCGAGATCGCCCGGCGTCGCGAACACGCCGCCGAAGTAGTTGTCCTGCGTGAGGCCCTGCACGAGATCGACGATCGGGTCGTACTGGCGGCCGAGCGTCAGGGTGCCGTAGGTGCTGCTCGCGAGGCCGACGACGGCCTTGCGGCCGAATTCGCGCCCGCCCTGGCCGAGCGCGCCGGTGCCGATGTTGAAGCCGTTCTCGAGCTGGAACAGCGCGGACAGGCCGCTGCCGAGATCCTCGATGCCGCGTAGCCCCCAGCGGCTGCCCGACAGGTTGCCGCTGCTGAACTTCACGAGGCTCGACGCGTTGCTGCCGTTCGCGTTCTGCGCGTTGTGGACGTATGCGATGCCCGCGTCGGCGATGCCGTACAGCGTGACGCTGCTTTGTGCGTGCGCGCCGGCGGCGACGAGCGCGGCCGGCAGGGCGAGCAGCGCGAATGAACGGATCTGTTTCATCGTTGGATTCCCCCGTTGGTCGATTGGTCTGACGAATCGGTGAACGATACGGACCGCGCATCGTCAAGGGAACCAATTAATTGTCGGATCGTTATGAGGCGGGGCAGCGATGGATGCGCGCGCAACGGAACGACACGCGGCGCGCGGACATCCCGTGCATCGCGACAGGGCAGTGCCTACTGCGCCACGCTTTCCGCGTCCGCCGTCTCGCCGAGGAACCCGCCGCTCTGGTGCGCCCACAGCGCCGCGTAAATGCCGCCCGCCTGCAGCAACTGCTGGTGCGTGCCTTCCTCGACGATGCGCCCTTCGTCGAGCACGATCAGCCGGTCCATCGCGGCGATCGTCGACAGCCGGTGCGCGATCGCGATCACCGTCTTGCCGCTCATCAGGGTGTCGAGGCTGCGCTGGATCGCGACCTCGACCTCGGAATCGAGCGCGCTGGTCGCTTCGTCGAGCACGAGGATCGGCGCATCCTTGAGCATCACGCGCGCGATCGCGACGCGTTGCCGCTGGCCGCCCGACAGCTTCACGCCGCGCTCGCCGACCTCGACGTCATAGCCGCTGCGGCCGTGGCGGTCGCGCAGCCGGCCGATGAACTCGGACGCCTCCGCGCGCACGGCCGCATCCTGCATCTCGCGCTCGGTCGCGTCGGGGCGGCCGTACAGCAGGTTCTCGCGCATCGTCCGGTGCAGCAGCGACGTATCCTGCGTGACCATCCCGATCGCGGCGCGCAGGCTGTCCTGCGTCACCTGCGCGATGTCCTGCCCGTCGATCCGGATCGTGCCGCCGCCGACGTCGTAGAAACGCAGCAGCAGGTTCACTAGCGTCGACTTGCCGGCGCCCGAGCGGCCGATCAGGCCGATTCGCTCGCCCGGGCGGATCGTCAGGTTCAGTCCGTCGAATACCGCGCGATCGTTGTCCTCGTGCGCGAACTGCACGTCGTCGAACACGATTTCGCCGCGCCGCACCGTGAGCGGCTTCGCATCGGGCGCGTCGACCACGCTGCGCACCTTCGTCAGCGTGTTGATGCCGTCCTGGATCGTGCCGACGTTCTCGAACAGCTCGGTCATTTCCCACATGATCCAGTGCGAGTAGCTCGACAAACGCAGCGCCATCGCGATCACGGCTGCGACGACGCCCGCGCTCGCCTCGCCGTGCATCCACAGATACAGCGCGAGCCCGGCCGAGCCGATCAGCAGCAGCGTCGACAGCAGGTGGTTGACGATCTCGAACGCACTGACGAGCCGCATCTGTGCGTCGCCGGTCGCCTTGAACGCTTCCATCGCGCGCCGCGCGTGGTCGGCTTCGCGCCGCGTATGCGAGAACAGCTTCACGGTCGTGATGTTCGAATACGCGTCGGTGATGCGGCCCGTCATTAGCGCGCGCGCGTCGGCCTGCCGGCTGCCGACCGCACCGAGGCGCGGCACGAAATACGCGCATGCCGCGCCGTAGCCGAGCGCCCACAGCGCGAGCGGAATCATCAGCCGCCAGTCGAAGCTGGCGGCGAGCACGAGGATGCCGATCAGGTAGGCGGTGACGCCGATCACGACGTCGACCGACATGAACAGCGCGTCGCGCACCGCGAGCGCGGTCTGCATGATCTTGGTCGTCACGCGGCCCGCGAATTCGTTCGCATAGAACGACAGGCTCTGGTCGAGCATCAGCCGGTGAAACAGCCAGCGCAACCGCATCGGGAAGTTGATCGCGAGCACCTGATGCTTGACCATCGTATGCAGCGCGATCAGCAGCGCGCTGCCGGCGAGGATCGCCGCGAAACCGGCGAGCGTGCCGAAGTGGCGGCCGCCGAAGTCGGCCGGTGTCGATGACGACAGCCAGTCGACCACGTGCCCCATCATCGCGAACAGAGCGGCTTCGTACGCGGCCAGCGCGGCCGACGTCAGCGCGATCAGCAGAATCCAGCCGCGTGCGCCTTTCGTGCACGCCCAGACGAACGAGAAGAATCCCTTCGGCGGCGTGACGGGATCTTCGAGCGGGAAAGTCGGCAGGCGCCGTTCAAACCACGAATACATTGAAACCTCTCCTTGATGCGGTCGCGCGGGCGGGCGCGACCGATATTGCGTGATGCCTGTGACCTGTGCGGCGGCGCGCGGTGCGCGCGCTTACTGCGACCGGATCCACGCCTCGATCGGGCCGAGCGTGTCCGGCGCATAAGCGTGACGCCCGAGCGCCATGTACAGCCACGTCTTCCATTTCGGCCAGTCGGACTCGAGCTGATAGTCGAACCAGCGGCCGCGCAGCAACGCATGCGTCGCGCCCGGCACCACGACGACGTGCCGGTCGGCCCGCTTCCCGAATGCGTGCGCGTAAGCGTTCGCTTCGTCGGCCGCATCGACGTTGCGGTCCAGCGCGCCCCACACGGCCAGCACCGGCCCTTGCATCGTCGCCAGCGCCTGCGAGGCGTCTTCCAGGTAGTTCAGCGCGATGAAACCGAAGCGGCGCGGCTCGATGTCCGGGCGCCGGGCCGGATCGGCCGGCACGTCCGCTCGACCGAAGATTGCGTCGTTGCTGCGTCGCTCGGCGGCCAGTGTCGCATCGATTCGATCCGGCTGCAGGCCGGTTGCCTCGAGTTGCCGGCGCGTCAGGTAGGCGCCTTGGCGCCGCCAGCTGACGGCGCCGCCGACGATCACCGAGAACGCGGGCCGCACCGCATTCGCCACGCGCGGAATCACCCAGCCGCCCTGCGAGAAACCGAGCAGGCCGATCTTGTGCGTGGGGCCGGCGGCGGCGCGCACGCGCGCCATCGCGGCGACCGTTTCGTTCGCGCGGTCCTGCATCGATTGCGCGAGCCAGTCGCCGCTGCTGCGGCCGGTGCCCTGCTTGTCCCACGCGAACACGCCGATGCCGGCGTCGAGCAGGCTGTTGACGAGCGGCAGCATCGCGTCGTCCGAGAAGCGCGTGCGCGGCCCGTCGCCGTGGACGAGCAGCGCGATGGGCGCGTCGGGTGCGTGCGCCGGCAGCGCGAGCGTGCCGACGAGGTCGGCGTCGCCCGCGTGGAACGTCAGTGTCGATACGTTCGCGCCCTTCAGCTCGAAATCGGACAGGCCGCGCAGCGCAAGCGCGCCCGCCGCGACGCAGCCGAACAGGACGAGTGAGATACCGGCGATGACGATGCGTTTCATTGGTCCTCTGATCGTTTGTGTGAGCGAATGCCACGGGCGGCACATGCATGCGCACGCTGCATTGACGCTTCCGACGTCTCGCGGAGATAATAGATCGACTAATCAGTCTAATAAATATTTGAGCCATCGTCGAGCACGGAGTTCCCGTTGAGAAGGATCGATCCTGAAAGAGTGGAAGCGAAGCGGCGCCAGATTCTCGATGCCGCGATCGACTGTTTTGCGCGCGACGGCTTCCATGCGACGTCCACAGCCGCGATCTGCAAGGCGGCCGGGATGAGCCCGGGCAACCTGTTTCACTATTTCCCGACCAAGGCGGCGATCATCGAGGCGATCGCGCAGGACGATCAGCGCGAGATGGCCGAGCTGTTCGCGAAGCATGCGGACGCCGACGATGCGCTGGCCGCGATCGAGGAGATCGCGCTGACGTTGATGGAACTGTCGAGCGATCCCGTCTATGCGCGCATCTGCGTCGAGACCGCGGCGGAGGCGACGCGCAATCCGGACGTCGCCGCGTTGTTCGCGGCGAACGAGGCGCAGGTGAAAGGGCGGATGGTCGCGCTGATCAAGCGTGGTGTCGCGCAAGGGCGGATCGACGGAAGCCTGAAGCCGGATCTCGTCGCGACCTGGCTGCTCGCGCTGGCGGAAGGGGCGGTCGGGCGCGTCGTGTTCGAGCCGGGGTTCAAGCCGCGCGCGCATCGTGCGATGCTGCGGACGATCATTCAGCGGATGTTGAAGCCGCAGTGACGGAAGGGCGCGGCCCGCGCCCGAGCGCGGTACACCGCCCGCCGGGGCAGTGCCCGGCCGGCAGGCATCGGCACATCTTCCGCCGGGGCCGCAAAAAAGTGCTTGACTATCTATCTATGAGTAGATAAAGTTCGATCCATGGAAACGAAACCGACCGTCCGCGAACAGATTCTCGATCATGCGATCACGCTGATGATGCAGCGCGGTTACAACGGCTTCAGCTATCGAGACCTGTCCGACCTGGTGGGCGTGAAGACGTCGAGCATCCACTACTACTTCCCGTCGAAGGACGATCTTGTGCTGGAAGCGGTGGCGGCGTACAGCGACGAAGTCCTCGCGGCCATGCGGACGATCGATCCGGCGTTGCCGGCCGACGTGAAGTTGAGCCTGTACACGAAGATGTTCGGCCGCACGCTCGGCGACGGCAACCTGATCTGCCTGTGCGGGATGCTCGCGGCCGACATCGAAACGCTGCCGGAGAACGTGCGGCAGGCCGTGCAGGCGTTCTTCACGGCCAACGAGCGCTGGCTCGCGGAATTGCTGAAGCAAGGCGCGAAGGAAGGCACGCTGCAGTTCAGCGGCGAACCCGAAACCGCGGCGCGCACGTTGTACGCGGCGTTTCAGGGCAGCGTGCTGGCCAGCCGGTTGTTTCACACGCGGGCGCGTCTCGAGGATGTCGAGGCCGTCTGGAAAACGCGGTCCTGACGGACGGCGCAAGAAGTCGGGCGGTTCGCCGCCTTTTATTGGATTTCGTTATCTATCATGTAGTAGATAGATGATTGGCGCAGGTGGAGTATCCGCCTGCTTTTTTTGGGGATGTTTGTCTATCTATGAGTAGATAAATTGATGCGAGGCTGGCGGAGCAGCCGCCGGCACGCGGACCCGGTTCAAAGGCTGTTTCATTCATTTGTGGAAAAGGAGTCTGTCATGTCGATCGAAAAAGTGCTGTACCGCGCCCATGCAAAAGCCACCGGCGGCCGTGACGGCCGTGCGACGGTGCCCGAAAGCGGCCTGGACCTGAAGCTGACCACGCCGCGCGAACTCGGCGGCGCGGGCGGTGCGGGCGCGAACCCCGAGCAGCTGTTCGCCGCCGGCTACAGCGCGTGCTTCATCGGCGCGATGAAGTTCGTCGCGGCGCGCGACAAGATCGCGATCCCCGCGGACGCCGCGATCGAAGGCAGCGTCGGCATCGGCGCGATCCCGAACGGCTTCGGCATCGAAGTCGAGCTGAAGATCTCGCTGCCGGGCCTCGATCGCGACATCGCGCAAACGCTGATCGACCGTGCGCACGTCGTCTGCCCGTACTCGAATGCGACGCGCGGCAACATCGACGTCACGCTCACGCTCGTCTGATCAATCGCACTGCAAACCATTCATCGCCATTCAAAGACCTGACCAAGGAGTTGCACCATGAAGATCGTCAAGCCGCTGTTGATCGCTGCCGCCGTGGCAGCCGCACTGTCCACCGCACCTGCCGCGTTCGCCGCGGGCGCCGACGCCGTCGGTCCCGATGCGAAGACGAGCGCGTTTCTCGCCGCACTGAACGGCCAGAAGGGCCCGGGCCTCGAAACGCTGAGCCCCGCGAAGGCGCGCCAGGTGCTGGTCGACGCGCAGAACGGCGTGAAGGTCGATCTGTCGGGCATCGACGTGTCG
>NZ_BCPP01000372.1:0-6305 GCF_016586125.1 Burkholderia sp. E168m23 | reverse complement strand
CCAGGTCGCGAACGCGCACGGCGACACGGGCGCCAGCGCGACCGCGCTCGCCGCGGCGGCCGCGCTCGGTGCGACGCTGCTGTACGGCATCGCGGCCAACTATACGAAACGCAAGCTCAGCGGCGTCGATCCGCTCGTCAACGCAGCCGGCAGCATGATCGGCTCGACCCTCCTGCTGCTGCCGTTCGCGATCGCGACCTGGCCGGCCGCGCCGGTCGGCGTGCACGCATGGAGCGCGGTGCTCGCCCTCGGCGTCGCGTGCACGGGCATCGCGTATTTCATCTTCTTCTACCTGATCGCGCATGTCGGGCCGGCCCGTGCGATTACCGTGACGTTCGTGATCCCGGTGTTCGGGCTGCTGTGGGGCGCGCTGTTCCTCGGCGAACACGTGTCGGCCGTGATGATCGAAGGCTGCGCGATCGTGCTCGTCGGCACCGCGCTCGCAACCGGCGTGATCAAGCGGATTCCCGGCGTCCGACCGCGCGGCGGCGAGGCGGCCTGACGATCGGCGAGCGGGGCGCACGAACTGCGGCCGGCCGCCCGTCGCCCGTCGCCCGTCGCCCGTCGCCCGTCGCCCGTCGCGCGACAGTACCGGTGACGACGCGACGCGGGTGTGCCGACGGGCCGCGGATCGCATCATGACGCGCGGGCATTCGCCTCATTCGTCTGACGGCGGCGGCCGCCGCCGGGATTTCCCGCATCGGCCTGCGCGTCGCGCCGCGGCGACGCACGGTCATGCCGAGGCTCTGTCTCGAGATTGTCATCTGCCGCTGGCTGCGGCGCGCTTCGTTTCGCGACGGTCATGCACCGTACGCATGCACGCGGCGCCCGTCGCCGCGCCGCCGGGCACGGGCTGGAATCGCGGTGTACCGTTTGCGTCTGGAGTTACCCTGATACGCGCGCCGCGGCAATCCCGTTACACTCGGAAAACTCATCCGCAGAAGGCGGTCTCGATGCTCCACGTTCTTTTGCGTCCGCCTGCGCATGCGGCTGCATCGGCGTGGCGATGCGCCGCCGCCCCGCCGTCCGCTGCCGGGCACCGTTGACATGAAGTCCACCCGCGACCTGTCGCTCGACGCCCTGCTCGAACGCCTCACGCCGACGCCCCAGGGCTGGCTCGCCACCTATCGCACCACGACCTTGCGCAGCGTGTTCCAGCCCGTGCTGTCGATCACGCACAAGCGCGTCGTCGGCTACGAGGCGCTGCTGCGCGTCGTCGACGACAACGGCGCGCTGGCGTCGCCCACCGCCCTGTTCGACAAGGCGCGCGGCGACGCCGACGCGCTGCTGCTCGACCGGCTCGCGCGCTGCCTGCACACGGCCAACTTCGTCGCGCAGGGGATCGGCGACGGCTGGCTGTTCCTGAACGTGACGCCGCGCGTGCTGGACACGGGCCTCGTGCAGCGCGAGTTCGTCGAGGCGCTGTGCCGGCATTTCGCACTGCCGCCGAATCGCATCGTGCTGGAGGTGATCGAGCAGCCGGCGCGCGACGAAGCCGCGCTCGCCCGCACGATCGACATGATCCAGCATCGCGATTTCCTGATCGCGATCGACGATTTCGGCACCGGCTTCTCGAACTTCGACCGCGTGTGGCGGGCACGGCCCGACATCGTGAAGCTCGACCGTTCGCTCGTCGAGCGATCGACCGGCTCGGCCGAGGATCGCCGCATCATGCATCACCTCGTGTCGATGCTGCACCAGGCCGGCGCGATGGTGCTGGCCGAAGGCGTCGAAAGCGACGACGCGCTGCAGGCGCTGATGGAAGCCGACATCGATTTCGTGCAGGGTTTCCAGTTCGGCCAGCCCGATGCATCGATCGCGCACGCGAGCGCCGCGGCACCCGCGATGCTCGATGCCGCGTGGCGGCGCTTCCTCGCCCGCCGGCACACGCCGGTGGCCCCCGAGCAGCCCGGCTTCGACGCGATCGAACGGCTCGTGCTCGGCGGCGCGGCCGCGTTTTCAGCGAGCGGCAACCTGCAGGACGCCGCGCAACGCGTGTTCGCGGTGCCGGCCGCGCGTCGCGTGTTCGTCACGGACGAGACCGGCGAACAGTTCCTGCCGTCGATCGGCGCACCGCCCGACGACAGCCAGGCGAGCGTGACGCGTCTCGCGCCGCTGTTCCCGGAAACCCACAGCAACTGGTCGCGACGCCCGTATTTCCAGCGCGCGATCGCCGCCCCCGGGCGCGTCGCGCTGATGGGGCCGCACTTCTCGCTGACGGAAGGCCGCGACTGCTATACGGCCGCCGTCGCGATCCGCGCGCAGAGCCGGCTCGTCGTGTTCTGCGTCGACTTCGTGCTCGACAGCGCCGGAACCGTGATGCGGTAGCCGGCGCGCACGGCGCACGTTCGCCTGCGACCCGCACCGGCCCTTCGCTCGTCAGTCGATCACCTTCCCTCGTCCTGACTTCACCGTGCTGCGGCGCGACTTGTGCTCGAGCCGCCGTTCCTTCGACGCACGCGTCGGCCGCGTCGCGACCCGGGCACGCGGCGTGTATGCGACGCTGCCGATCAACGTATCGAGCCGTGCCAGCGCGGCCTCGCGGTTCTTCTCCTGCGTCCGATATTCCTGCGACTTGATCACGACGATGCCGTCGCGCGTGATGCGCTGGTCGGACAGCGCAAGCAGCCGCTCCTTGAGGACCGGCGGCAGCGACGACGCGCGAATGTCGAAGCGCAGATGAATCGCGCTCGACACCTTGTTCACGTTCTGCCCGCCCGCGCCCTGCGCGCGCACGGCCGTCCATTCGACCTCGGTCGGATCGAGCGTGTAGCGAATCATCATCGCGAAACCTCCGTGCGGCGCCGGGCAAGCGCCTCGTCGACGCGGGCCGCGAGCCCCGAATCGCGCTGCGTGCGTGTCGCGACCGCCTGCGCCAGCACGCGCCGCGGCCCGATCACCTGCACGCGCGTGCGGGCGCGCGTGACGGCCGTATAGACCAGCTCGCGCGTCAGCACCCGGCCGAACGACGCGGGCAGCACGAGCGCCGCCTCGTCGAATTCCGAGCCCTGCGACTTGTGCACCGTCAGCGCGAAAGCCGTTTCGTGCGGCGGCAGCGCAGCCGGCGACACCGCGCGCGCGGTGCCGTCCGCGCGCCGGAACCACACGCGTAGCACGCCATGCGCGTCTGGCAGCGCGATGCCGATATCACCGTTGAACAGCCCCAGCGCGTAGTCGTTGCGTGTGACCATGATCGGCCGCCCGGTGAACCAGTGCGCGCCGACCGCGAGCGGCACGCGCGCCGCATGCCGCACGTGCGCGGCCACCAGCGCATTGACGTGTTCCGCGCCGCGCGAGCCGCTGCGGGTCGCGCACAGGATCCGGAACCGGTTGAGCGCGTCGAACAGCGGCAGCGGATCGGGCGCCGGCGCGGCCAGCGCATCGCGCAATGCGTCAAGGTAGACGCCGAAACGCCGGGCGAGCCGCTCGACCGTCGACGACGCCAGCGTGTCGCCCGCATCGTCGTGAAACGATGCGGCGGCCGAATCGTCGGCGGGCAGCGCTTCGAGCGCCGCCTGCACGTCGCCGCGGCGGATCGCGAGCGACAGCCGCCCGATCGGCGAATCGAGACCGAAGCGGTAATTGCGTTCGAGCCATACGACGCAGTCCGCGAGCGGCGCCGCGGCGGGCGTGCCGGTGGACGCGGCTGCGGCTGCCGCTTCGCCGGCCAATGGCGATGCGGGCGCCGTCATCGATGCAAGCGCCGCATCGCCTGCGTCGAATGGCGGCAGCTCGACGGTGTCGAGCCACGCGAGTTCGTCGGCCTCGATCCAGGCCGGTGCCTTGCCGTCTGGTGCGCCGGCATCGGCGGTCAGTGCCGACTCGGCGCGCGGGGGCGGCGCGATGTCGGTCGACGACACTTCGTCATCCTGCGGTTCGTCGTCGAACAGCGACGCCTGTCGCGCATCGACTTTCGACGACCGAAGCGCCGATTTGCGCGAAACAGGCGCGGATGCCGATGGCGACGCCGGAGCCCGTGCGGAAGCGGAAACCGGCTGCGCGGCCGGAACCGCTACCGGCGCCGCCTCGTCCGGCGCCGGCAACGCCGCGACGAACGTCGCCTCGTCGATGCCCAGCGCCTGCGCGATGCGCGCGCGCGCCGCGGCGGTGAACGCCGGCCGCGCGCTCAGCTCCGCGAATACGGCGCCGGCCTCGACCGCCGCCAGTTGGTCCTTGTCGCCCAGCAACACGAGCCGCGCGCCCGGCGCGAGCGCGTCGAGCAGATGCGCGGCGAGCGCGACGTCGATCATCGACGCCTCGTCGACGACGATCAGGTCGTACGGCAACGGATTGTCGCGATGATGCCGAAAGCCGGCTGCCCCGCCGCCGCCCAGCAGCCGATGCAGCGTGTACGACGTGTCGGGCAGGCGCGCCGCGAGCTCGGGCGGCAGATCGCCGGCGCGCGCGTGCAGCGCCTCCTGCATCCGCTGCGCGGCCTTGCCGGTCGGTGCGGCCAGCGCGATGCGCAGCCCCGGGTGCGCGTCGAGCAGACAGGCCAGCACGCCGACGACGGTCGTCGTCTTGCCCGTGCCCGGCCCGCCGCTGACGATCGTCACGCGGCCCGTCAGCGCGACGATCGCCGCGACGCGCTGCCAGTCGACTTCACCGGTGGCCGGCCCGAAGTAACGGGCGAGACTGTCGCGCAACCGGTCGGGCGACAGTCCTTCGTCCGGCGCGGCGACGCCGGCCTGCGCGACGAGCGCATCGGCGAGCCGCCGTTCGTAATCGAAATAGCGCGACAGGTACAGGTGATCGAGCCGGTCGACGATCAGCGGCCGTTCGTCGCCGCGCGCGAGCGTGCCGAACGCGACCACGCCGCTCGCGGCAAGCGCCGCGCGGACCTCGTCGAGCGGCGCTTCGTAACGCTGTGCAAGCGCGCCGAGCGCAACGCACACGTGGCCGCTCGCGGTCGCGCGGCTCGTCGCGAACGCGGCACGCGCCGCCCAGCGTGCCGACGCGGACGGCGCACCGGCACGTCGCGCGAGGTCACCGATGCGGCGCGCGAAGCCTTCCGCGAGCGCAATGCCGAAATCGGCCGGCTCGGGCAGCCGCGCGACGAGACCGCCGGTGAATTCGAGCATGTCGTCGGATGCGGTCATGCGCGGCCCCCTTCCATCATCCGGTCGAGTGCGTCGACGAGCGCGCGGGCGGGCCGCCGCGCATGCACGCCGGCCGGCTCGCCGCCGCTGCGCCAACCTGGCCGCACGCCGCGCACGAACAGGTACAGGTAACCCGCGATATGCGTGTCGTAGTCGTAATCCGGCAACCGGCCGCGCAGATAGCGATGCAGCGCGACCGTATAGAGCAGCGCCTGCAGGTGATATGCGTGATCGGCCATCGCGACGTCGAGCGCGCGCGGGCCATAGGCGTCCGGCGTCGTGCCGAGGTGGTTCGACTTCCAGTCGACGATCCAGAAACGGCCGTCGTGTTCGACGATCATGTCGATGAAACCCTTGATGAAACCGGCGAGCGTGCCCGCCTCCAGTGCAACGTCCGGATAACCGTGCGCGACCAGCAGCCGGCGCAGCGCCAGCAGGTCCAGCGACGGCGCCGGAAACAGGAAACCCATTTCGTCGAGCCGCTTCGCCGGATCGAGATCGACGAGCCGCATGCCCGGCACGAGCTCGGTGTGCACGACGTCGTCGACGAGCCGCACCATCATCGCCGGCAGACGCGCCGCAAGCGCCGGCTCGGCCTCGACCGGCCGGTCGTGCAGCGCGCCGAGCGCGGCCGCGTGCCACGATTCGGGCTCCGTGAACCGGCTGAGTTCGAACAGGCGGTGCAGGCATTCGCCGGCCGCCGCGCCGCGCGGGAACACGAGGATGTCGTCGTCCGGCGGGTCGGTCGCAACCGTATCGGCGAATATCAGTTCGCCGTCCGGCGTCACCGCGGCGAGCGCATCGTGATCGGGCCGCAGTTCGTCGTCGGGCACGGCGGCGACGCCCGCCTCCTCGCGCGCCATCGACGCGGTCAGCGAGCTGAAGCTCGCCAACCGCCACGCATCGCGCAGCACGCGCGTCGCATGGCGCGCCGCGAGCGTCTGCGACGCGTCGTGCCCGGCCGCGAGACGCTCGCGGCGCGCGGGCACGGGCAGCGGCGCGACGCTCACGGGACCGCCCGCGAGCGCGCGCCATGCCGCCTCGAGCGCGGCTTCGTCGGGCGGCTCGTCGAGCCACGCATCGAACGCATGGCCGGCACCGGCGACGAGCCAGTTGAGCACGCTACGCCGCGCTTCGCGCGTCGAACGCGACGACAGGTAGGGCCCGGCGACGACATAGCAGCGATACACCGCGCGCGTGAGCGCC
>NZ_BCPP01000371.1:0-6311 GCF_016586125.1 Burkholderia sp. E168m23 | reverse complement strand
CGACGGCGTCGAACGAATCGACGCGAAGGGTTATGCACGCATCGTCGAATTGCCGAATCGACACGACGGCGGCCGCGTCGCCGGCTGGCTGTCCGTCACGCACGTGCCGCAGCGCTTCGCGCTGGCCGTCACCGTGTCGCCCGCGCTGACGCCGGCCGTGCCGGCCGTGCTCGCACGCGTGCGCCGGCTGTTCGATCTCGACAGCCGCCCCGACGTGATCGACGCGCATCTCGGCGATCTCGCGAGCGGCTCGCCGGGGTTGCGCGTGCCCGGCGCGTTCGACGGTCTGGAGATCGCGATCCGTGCGATCGCGGGCGAGCAGCTGGCGGCGGCGCAGGCCGATACGCCGTTGCTCGCACGGATCGCTGAGCGCTTCGGTCACTCGGTCGACGGTGCGCCGCCCGGCCTCACGCACGCCCTGCCCTGCGCCGCGACACTAGCCGCACTGCCGCCTTCGGCCCTCGAAACGATCGGCATCGAGCGAGACATGGCGCATGCGATCGTGTCGCTCGCCCGTGCTGTCGACGACGGCACGCTCGCGCTCGAACCGATGGCGCCGCTCGATGCGACGCTCGCCGCGCTGCGCGCGCTGCCCGGCTTCGACGAACGCGCGGTGCAGTACGTCGCGATGCGTGCGATGGCATGGCCGAACGCGTTCCCCGCCGACGACGCGTTGCTGCCCGCCCGCCCCGAGCGCACCGACCGCACGCGCGTGCCATCATCAGCGCCGCATGCGGCACGTTGGGCGCCGTGGCGCGCGTATGCCGCACTGCATGTGTGGCGCCTTCATGGAGATGGATTGCGATGACTCCCGCTCACCTGATTCCGAGCCCGCTGGGCGACATCGCCGTACGCATCGAGGACGATGCGCTCACGGGCCTGTACTTCGTCGGCCAGAAATACTTCCCGTCGCTTGCGATCCTGAACGACGCGCACACGCTCGCCACGTCGCCGATCGCACGTCGGGTCGCAGAGGAAATCGCCGAATACTTCACCGGCGCGCGCGACACGTTCTCGGTACCGATCCACCTGCGCGGCACCGCGTTTCAGCGACGGGTATGGCAGGAACTGCTCGCAATTCCGTTCGGCGAACTCGTGTCGTATGGCGACATCACCGAACGCGTCGGGCTGCCGATGAGCGGCGCACGCGCCGTGGGCGGTGCGGTCGGCCGCAATCCGGTATCGATCATCGTGCCATGCCATCGCGTGGTCGGCGCATCGGGCAGCCTGACCGGCTATGCGGGCGGCATCGAGCGCAAACGTGCGCTGCTGTCGCTCGAAGGCGCAGAACTTTCACGCGGCGCGCATCATCCGATGCAGCAGGCGCTCGCGTTCTGATCGACGAAGCGCGTCACGCGGGCAGCACCGGCCGGCGCGCTTCACGCTTCGCATATGCGCCGGGCGTCATGCGGAATTTCGCCTGGAACAGCGCGATGAACGACGACGTCGAGTCGTAACCCAGTTGTGCGGCCACCGTGCCGATCGGCTCGCCTGCATCGAGCAGCGGCAACGACGCGAGCAGCCGCACGCCCTGCCGCCATTCCGTGAACGACAACCCCGTGTCCTGCCGGAACAGCCGCGACAGCGTGCGCCGCGTCGCGCCGACCTGATGGCCCCATTCGTCGAGACTGCGCGTATCGCCCGGCGCCGCATGCAACGCGCGCGCGATTTTCAGCAGGCGCGGATCGCGCGGCAGCGGCACCGTGAGCGGCGCCGGCTGCATGCGCGCGATCCGGTCCGCGATCAGGCACACGAGCGCACCGTCGGGCCCCGCCTCGTCGTAATTCACCGGCAACTCGCCGGTCGCGATCACCAGCTCACGCAGCAGCGGCGTCATGCAGAGGATCGTGCAATCGTCGTTCACGTCGCCGCGCGCGAGGGCTGCGTCGAGATACAGGCTGTGGAACGCGACGCAATCGCGCGTCGACACCGCGTGCGGCACGTGTGGCGGAATCCACATCGCATAGTGCGGCGGCAGCAGTTGCCGGCCCGACGGCGTCGACACCTCGAGCACGCCGCTCGTCGCATACATCAACTGCGCCCACGGATGACTGTGCGCGTCGACGCTCACGTTGCCGGGAATGCCGAACGCGCGCACGTACAGCGGCCTCGGCAGGCGCGTCATCGGCGGCACTGCGTAAGGGTCGCCGGGTTGTCCCGCCAGCAACATAAGACGTCCTCCGAAGGTCATTGCACGAACGCACGCGATGCTACCGTGGCGGCTCCCTTTTTCACACGGCTTCCGCCCATGAGCGCTCATACCCGCATCACCCGCAAGACCGTCACCGCGATCCGTTCGACCAAAGGCATCGGCAGCCTCGTGTCGCTGACCGCGTACTCCGCGCCGATGGCGAAGCTCGTCGATGAAGTGGCCGACGTGATCATCGTCGGCGACTCCGTCGGCATGGTGCTGTACGGGATGCCCGATACGCTGCGCGTCACGCTCGACATGATGATTGCACATGGGGCGGCCGTCGTGCGCGGCGCCGCGCAGGCGTGCGTCGTCGTTGACCTGCCGTTCTCCACGTTCCAGGAATCGCCCGCGCAAGCGTATCGCTCTGCCGCGCGGCTGCTCGCCGAAACCGGCGCGCAGGCCGTGAAGCTCGAAGGCGGCTGCGAGATGACCGACACCATCCGCTTCCTGACCGATCGCGGCATTCCGGTGATGGCGCATGTCGGCCTCATGCCGCAGCAGGCCAACGCGGCGGGCGGCTTCCGCGCGCAGGGCATGGACCCGCGTTCGGCCGCGCAGGTGTTCGACGCCGCGTGTGCGGCCGAGCGGGCCGGCGCGTTCAGCGTCGTCATCGAAGGCACCGCCGAAGCGCTCGCGCGCCACCTGACCGAAACGCTGACGATCCCGACGATCGGCATCGGCGCATCGCCCGCGTGCGACGGGCAAGTGCTCGTGACCGAGGACATGATCGGCGCGTTCGATGCGTACACGCCGCGCTTCGTGAAGCGCTACGCGGATGCGAACGCGGTGATGCGCGACGCGATCCGCCAGTACGCTCACGACGTGCGGCAGCGCGTGTTTCCCGAGCCCGCGCATTGCTTCGGATACGGCAAGCCGCTGCAACTGGCGGACGCGGCCACCGCCGCGTGATGCCGGACGAACGACACGGTGGACTTACGTCATGTGCGTTTGCGCATCGCGTGCGCGACCCGCGCGTTCGCTTCGAATTTCGCGCGATGCGTCGAAAAAAACGTTCGCACGTTGCGGACGTTCGACGCGCCGGTGAACAGCCGCCGCGCGAATTCGTCGTATTCGGCAACGTCGGCCAGATCGGCGATCACGACGAAATCGGGCCCCGGCGACACGCGATAGCACTGCGTAACGGCCGGTTCCGCGCACACGTACGCTTCGAACGCGTCGTAGTCTTCGGCCGTCTGCCGGTCGAGGCTGATCTCGATCAGCGCGGTGACGGCCGTGCCGATCGCGACCGGATCGAGCACCGCGACCTGCCGACGGATCACGCCGGCTTCCGTCAGCCGGCGCACACGACGCATGCAGGTAGGCGGCGATGACAGCGCGCGCTCGGCGAGTTGCAGGTTGGACACCGACGCGTCGTCCTGCAGGATCGCGAGGATGCGCAGATCGAGTTCGTCGAGGGTGATGCCGGCCATCGGCCACTCCTTCCGATCAGAGAGTGAAATTTAATTTCAACATGATAGACTATCATCCGTTAGTTTCATATTTATTTGTTTTTTGAAATTTAATTCCATTTCACCGGCTCTACCATCGCTCTCACTGATCCAGACAGGACATTTACGGAGCGCGATATGTGTGGAATTGTCGGGGCGGTTGCCCAGCGGGACATCCTGCCGAACCTGGTCGATGGCCTGAAGCGGCTCGAATACCGCGGCTACGATTCGTGCGGCGTCGTGGTCTACCGCGACCGCGCGCTGGCGCGCGCCCGCAGCGTCGATCGCGTCGCGAACCTGCAGCGTGAGATCGCCGATCAGGCGTTGTCCGGTTACACGGGCATCGCGCATACGCGCTGGGCCACTCATGGCGCCCCCGTCACGCTCAACGCGCATCCGCACTTCTCGCCGAGCGACGCCAATGCGCGCATCGCGCTGTCGCACAACGGGATCATCGAGAACTGCGATCAACTACGTGCGGAATTGCAGACGCACGGCTATGTGTTCGCGAGCCAGACCGACAGCGAGGCGATCGCGCACCTGATCGACCACCTGTACGACGGCGACCTGTTCGAGGCCGTTCGGCGTGCGGTCGCGCGACTGCGCGGCAGCTATGCGATCGCGGTGATGTGCCGCGACGAGCCGCACCGGATCGTCGGCGCACGCGACGGGATGCCGCTCGTCGTCGGAGTCGGCGAAGGCGAAAATTTTCTGGCGTCCGACGCGATTGCACTGTCGGGTATCACCGATCGCATTGCCTATCTGGAGAACGGCGACGTCGCCGACATTCAACTGCATCGCTACTGGATCGTCGACGCGGCTGGCCAGCGCGTCGAGCGCGCGGTGCAACGCGTCGCCGCGCATAGCGGCGCGGCCGATCTCGGATCGTATCGCTACTACATGCAGAAGGAGATCTTCGAGCAGCCGCAGGCCGTGGCCGATACGCTGCTCGACGTTTCGTCGATCATGCCCGAGCTGTTCGGCGACGGCGCTTGGCGTGTGTTCAATGACGTCGATTCGGTGCTGCTGCTCGCGTGCGGCGGCAGCTATCACGCGGCGCTGACCGCGAAGTACTGGATCGAGAGCATCGCGAAGCTGCCGGCCAGCGTCGAGATTGCCAGCGAGTTTCGTTATCGCGACAGCGTGCCGAATCCGCGCACGCTGGTGGTTGCGGTGTCGCAGAGCGGCGAGACGGCCGACGTGCTCGGCGCCGTGCATGTCGCGAAACGCAGCGGGATGATGCACACGCTCGCGATCTGCAACGTGGCGACGAGTGCGCTGATGCGCGAATGTGCACTGCAGTTCGTGACGCGTGCGGGGGTCGAGATCGGTGTCGCTTCGACGAAGGCGTTTACGACGCAGCTCGTTGCGCTGTTCCTGCTGACGTTGTCACTGGCGCAGGTGCGCGGGCGGTTGAGTGACGACGAGGAGAAGGAACATCTGCGGGCGCTGCGGCATCTGCCCGATGCGATGTCGAAGGTGCTCGCGCTGGAGCCGCAGATCATGGCGTGGTCGGAGTTGCTCGCGAGGCGCGACAACATGCTGTTTCTCGGGCGCGGGATGCATTATCCGATCGCATTGGAAGGCGCGCTGAAGATGAAGGAGATTTCCTATATTCACGCGGAGGCTTATCCGGCGGGGGAGTTGAAGCATGGGCCGCTGGCGCTCGTCAGCAATGAAATGCCAGTGATCGCGGTTGCGCCGAATGACATGTTGCTTGAAAAGCTGCGATCGAACATGCATGAGGTCAGTGCGCGGAATGGGCGGCTTTTTGTGTTTGCGGATGTTGACTGTGGGATCGTGCCGAGTGAGGGGATCGAGGTGATTCGGCTTAACGAGTACTACGGGCCGTTGTCGCCGATCTTGCATACGGTGCCGATGCAGTTGCTGGCGTATCACGCGGCGCTCGCAAGGGGGACGGATATTGATAAGCCGAGGAATTTGGCTAAGTCGGTGACGGTGGAGTGAGGGGCGTTTTCCGCCCTTTCGTGGTGGTTTACAAAGATGTTGTCCTATCGCGCCTCGCTGCATGCTCGAACTTCAACAACGTCGTAACACGTCGCCGGAATCCCACAACATCGAAAGTCGATTCACCGCCTAAATGGCTAGGAAATTCCGCCGTAGATCAAGAAACGGAGCTTGAGCAGTTTCGCTATCAATTGTAGAGATTGATCCGTGCTACATAGCGGAAAGCGACTGAATGAACGGTGATTCAGGGGTACCGGACTGGAGTGCACGCCACACCGCCATCAAGTTCTCCCGGTTCGCTGCCGCCCACGCCGAAACCGACTTGTCGTATTTGCGATCGAGGGTTCCCTCGATTCTCTCGCCTGTGTCTATAGCATATGTCGCGACATGATTGTTTTTACCGTAATCGACATGAAAATGCGCCCTAGCATGTTGTTTTTCTTGATACATCTTAATTTTTATATTCTCATGCTTGAGCACTAATTGTTCAAGCATGCCAGATGCCTGACCACGAGATGGCCGAGACATCAAGTCAATTAACGCAAGTTGGTTTTGGAGTGATGCAAGATTCAGTTCCACGGCGTCTCTCGTCGGATGTAGTGATCGCGATCATATCGGATACACTTTCGTATAACTTCGTATAATGTATGCTATACGAAGTTATTACGGATGGCGCCGCTCGATGCGACGCTCGCCGCGCT
>NZ_BCPP01000370.1:0-6330 GCF_016586125.1 Burkholderia sp. E168m23 | reverse complement strand
CGAGCGCGTGGATGTGGCCGGGCGGTCGTGCCGCCGCGTCGGGCAGATGGAACGCGCCGACAGGAGGGACTTCCGGTTTGTACGGGGGGTGATTGCTTCGTCATGTCGGTCACCGAGTAGGGAAATCGCTCACGGCCCATCCAAACCGGTTTGGGTCGAAGGCGCGACGATTCCTCTGGTTGAGCACGATCTGGAGCCGCACTTTGGAGCAAGGCGCCAGTGTCTCCTCTGGCGCTTCACGGCCTGCGTGGCAGGCGAACGATTCCGCCGTTGCCCGGTGGAATCGTGACGGTATTTCGGCGGACCAACAGGTCAGGCGCCGAAACAGGGGAGGCCAGCCGAGAGGGGCTGGCGGGCTATGGCCTCGTGGCGCGCGCTACAGGACGCATGTCGCCCGGGGCATGAACAATTATCCAGAATCAGAGCAAAAGATCAAGTTTACGAAATTATGCCCCGGCGGGCGGCCCGATAAGGGTGCGGCAAGTTGACGATCCGGCGATGCCGCCCTGTCACGTGCGCTCGAGCATCTTGATCGCCGCGGCGGCCGCGCCCGCACGGGTCTCGACATGGAGCTTGCGGAACAGGTGTTCGAGATGCTTGTTCACCGTGCGCGCGGCGATGCCCAGAATGTCGCCGATATCGCGGTTCGTCTTGCCGTGCGACACCCAGAGCAGCACTTCGGCCTCCCGCATGGTCAAGCCGAAGCGTTCGGCGAGTGCATTGCAATGCACGGTGTCGTCTCTTTCCTTGAGGATCACGATCCATTCGCCCGGTTCCGGGCCGCGCGTCGCGCTGGCCGAGCGGCGTATCGGGCCCGAGCTGAATTCGTGCACGGCGTCGCCCGGGGCGCCGCGCGCGAGCCAGTCGACGAACCACGTGCGCAGTAGCGCGGGCAGCTGCGTCGGCGCGTCGGTATCGCGTGCGGTCGTGGGTTGCCGGGCATCGGCGGGGGCGTCATGCGCGGTCGTGTATGCAGCGATATGACGCGCAGCCTGCGGGCTCTGCCACCGAATCGTGCCGTCCGCGCCGACGATCAGCGCCGCGCGCGTGTCGAGCGACAGTGCCGCCTCCGCGTACAACTGCGCACGTGAACGCCGTACATGGGCGCCGATGCGTGCGCACAATTCCTCGGGCTGCACCGGCTTGGTCACGTAATCGATGCCGCCTACACGAAAGCCGCGTACGACATGTTCGCTCTCCGTCAACGCAGTCATGAAGATGACGGGCAGATGCTCGTGGCGTCCATCCTGCTTGATCCGCACGCATGTTTCGAAGCCGTCCATGTCGGGCATCATCGCGTCGAGCAACACCACGTCGGGTGTCACGCGCGCGAGGCGTTTGAGCGCATCCTCGCCGGACAGCGCGACGATCACCACGTAGCCGTGCGCCTGCAGCGTGTCGGAAAGAAAGGCGAGGTTCTCCGGCGTGTCGTCGACGATCAGGATCATGGGCCCTTCGCGCAGCCACGCGGCCGGGTCGCCGGCGATCGGGGAGGCCGCGATCGTGGTGTGCGGGTCACGCGTTCGCGCCGCGCGCGAGTCGGTCAAGTTCATGCTCGAGTTCCCTTAGCTGAAAACGTTCCGCCAACGAGCGCAACGCGTCGATTTGATCCCGCAATCCGGGCCGGGCCTCGCGGGCAGCGTCGAGCGCTTCGATCACGCCCTGTACGTAGCCGACTTCGAGATGCGCATGCAGATGTTCGATGAGCTCGCGTGGCCACACGGCGGGCGTGGGCGGCTGTGTCGCCGCCGGTCGCGCGCTGGCGCCGGCGTCCGATGCGATCCAGTCGAGCGCCAGCAGTTGCGCGAGCTTGTCGAGCAGCAGATTCACCTGCAGCGGTTTCACCAGATAGCCCTTGCATCCGGTCGCGCTCGCCCGATCGCGGTCGTCGGCGAATGCGTTCGCGGAGAGCAGCACGATGGGCGCGTTCGACAACTGATTCTCGGAGATCAGGCGGCTGGTTTCGTAACCGTCCATCAGCGGCATCGAAATATCCATGATGATCGCGTCGGCCGTGTGCATCGCCAGCCAGCGCAGCGCATCGGTGCCGCTGGCGGCTTCAGCGACGTCGAAGCCGAGCGGCGTGAGCAATTGCACGACGATGTCGCGCTGATCGTCGAGGTCGTCCACCACGAGAATGGTGCGGCGCGCGCCCGTATAGCCGCGAATCGACGCGAGTTCGGCGTGGGTTTCGGCCGCCGCGTCGACGGCCGGGGCGAACAGGCGCACCACGAAGCGCGTGCCGTGCCCGACTTCGCTGTCCACTTCCAGGCTGCCGCCGAGCGCTTGCGTGAGCAGGCGGCAGATCGTGAGCCCGAGACCGGCGCCGTGATCGTACGCATGGGCCGCTTCGCCGCGTTCGAACGGCAGGAACAGGCGCTCCAGTTCGGCGGGCGGGATGCCGGGGCCGGTATCGATCACCTCGAATTTGAGCGTATCGAGCACGTGGCTGACGCGCAGCGTGATCGTGCCGCTCGACGTGAAGCGGATCGCATTGCCGATCAGGTTGGTGAGGATCTGGCTCATGCACTTCTGGTCGGTGCGCACGGTGGCGGGCAGCCGACCGACTGTCTGCACGTCGAAGGCGAGCGCCTTTTCGAGCGCCTGCGGACGCAGCATCGACGTCAGGTGCGCGACGAAATCGGCGAGGGATACCTTGGCGACGTTCAACTGAAGCTTGCCCGCCTCGATGCGCGCGATGTCGAGCAGGCCGTCGACGAGCGCGAGCAGATGCTCGCCGCTGCGATGGATCGTGCGCACGGCGTTGTAGCGCATGGGCGTGAGTTCTTCCTTCGCCTGCAGCAGTAACTGTGCGTAGCCGAGAATGCTGTTCAGCGGCGTGCGCAGCTCGTGGCTCAAGCCGGACACGTAACGGCTCTTGGCCTGGTTGGCCGATTCCGCGGCGGCGGTCGCGCGCTTGAGCGCCGCGTCGGTTTTCTGATGCGCGTCGATTTCGAGCATCAGCAATTCGTTTTGCCGCTGCGACTCTTCCTGCGTGACGCGGCGGTTTTCGCGCTCCAGCACGAACCACCAGGCCGCGATGCAGCCCACCAGCGAGAGCGCGAGAAAGATATTCAGAAAGCTGCCCGAAAGCGCATGAGCGATCGATGGCCCGGCGGCGCGCATCGAAGTCGCGCTCTGCGCCCAGATCAGATAGAGCACGCTGCCCAGCACCGCGAGCATGGCCAGCACGAGGCTCGCATAGTGAACGAGGCGCAGCGCGGCGGGGCCGAGCCGCGCGCCCGGCAGCACGCGATGCAGCGCGCGGTCGGCCTGCGACGCGAAGCGTGCGTGCGGCTTGCAGCGATCGTGGCAGCGCGAATCGAGCGAGCAGCACAGCGAGCAGATCGTGCCGCCATAGGCCGGGCAATGCGCCGTATCGTCGGGTTCGAAGGTGTTTTCGCAAATCGCGCAGCGCAGCGAAGTGGCGTCGCCGGTCGGTTGCGCGGCGCGGGCAATGTAATAGCGGCCGCGGGTGAGTACCGCGAGCAGCGGCGCGCAGGCGAACGCCGCACCGAACGCGATGAACGACGACATCGCCTGGGCGAGCACGCCGAACAGGCCGCTGTGCGCGAGCATCGCGACGGCGGCCGCGATCAGCATCGCACCGACGCCCACGGGGTTCACGTCGTAGAGATGCGCGCGCTTGAACTCGATATGTCGCGGGCTATAGCCGAGCGGCTTGTTGATGACGAGATCGGCGAACAACGCGCCGATCCACGCGATCGCGATGTTCGCGTAGAGCGACAGCACCTTGGCGATCGCATCGAACACGCCCATTTCGACGAGCAGCAACGCGATCATGACGTTGAACACGAGCCATACCACGCGGCCCGGATGGCTGTGCGTGAGCCGCGCGAAAAAATTGGACCACGCGAGCGAGCCCGCATAGGCATTGGTCACGTTGATCTTCAACTGCGAGACGATCACGAACAGCGTCATCGCGGGCAGCGCCCAGCTCGCGAGCCCCAACGGATCGAGCAGCAGATGATAGGCGACGAGGTACATCTGCGTCGGCTGGGTGGCGTGGGCAGAATCGACTTCGTACTGCAGCGCGATGAAGGCGAGCAATGCGCCGCCCAGCATCTTGAGCGCGCCGGGCACGATCCAGCCCGGCCCCGTCGAGAGCAACGCGAACCACCAGCGCGTGCGGTTCTTCGCGGTGAGCGGCGGCAGGAAGCGCAGATAGTCCACCTGTTCACCCACCTGCACGATCAGCGCGAACACGACCGTCGACGCTTGACCGAACGCGATCAGGCTGAAAGCGCGGCCTTGCGGCGCGAAGCCCGCGAAGGTGGTCCATTGCGCGATCAGGTCGGAATGGCGCCACAGCACGGCTGCGTAGGGCAGCACGAACAGGACGAGCCACAGCGGCTGCGTCCAGCTTTGCAGGCGGTTGATCAGCGTGATCCCGAACATGACGATCGGAATCACCACGAGCGAACTCACGACGTAGGCGATCGCCAGCGAAATATGGAAATACAGCTGAAGCGCGAGCGACATGATGGCCGCTTCGAGCGCGAAGAAAATGAACGTGAACACCGCATACAGCAGTGACGTGACCGTCGAGCCGATATAGCCGAAGCCCGCGCCGCGCGTGAGCAGGTCCATGTCCACGCCGTAGCGCGCCGCGTAATAGCTGATGGGCAAGCTGGTGAGCCAGATCAGCACGGAGACGGCCGCAATGGCCCAGACCGCGTTCGTGAAGCCGTAATTGACGACGAGACTGCCGCCGATCGCTTCCAGCACCAGAAACGACACCGCGCCGATCGCCGTATTGGCCACGCGCAGCTCCGACCAGCGCCGGAACGAGCGCGGCGTGAAGCGCAGCGCATAGTCCTCGAGGGTTTCGTCGCCGACCCAGGCGTTGTAGTCGCGGCGCACCTTGACGATGCGTTGCGTACCGGGCGCGCCCACTGACGGGTGACTCTGGGACATGACGATGATCCGAAATGGTGCGAAAGCGGCACGAGCGGGGCGCGGACGGCACAACGGCGGACCACGCCGCTCAGGAGCGCCCTGCAATGCAAATTACATTCCAGCCCGCGCACCGGGAATACGTCGATTGACGTATTCCGATCCTCAAATTGGCTTCCTACATTGCGTCCAACCTCGACCCAGCCCGCAGCGACCCGCGCCGGGCACCCGATAAGGAGAACGTGATGTCAGCAGACGATCGATTCGATGACGATGCCCGGATGCCTTCGCCGCTGCGCCGGAAAATGCTCGGCGGTCTCGCCGCCGCGCCGCTGATGGCGCTGGGCCTGCCGCGCGGCGCGTATGCGCAGACGCCGCCCACGGCGAAGGTCAACACCACGCGCCTCGCGGTCACGGACACCACGGTGACGGTCGGCCAACTGCACTCGGCCACGGGCACGATGGCGATTTCCGAAACCGGCTCGATCCAGGCCGAGCGCCTCGCCATCGAACAGATCAACGCGATGGGCGGCGTGCTGGGCCGCAAGATCCAGATCATCCAGGAAGACGGCGCGTCCGACTGGCCGACCTTCGCCGAAAAGTCGAAGAAGCTGCTGGAGAACGACCACGTCGCGGCCGTGTTCGGCTGCTGGACCTCGGCCTCGCGCAAGGCGGTGCTGCCGGTGTTCGAGAAGGACAACGGCCTGCTGTATTACCCGACCTTCTACGAAGGCCTCGAACAGTCGAAGAACGTGTTCTACACGGGCCAGGAAGCGACCCAGCAGATTGTCTGGGCGCTCGACTGGGCCTCGAACACGAAGAAGGCCAAGACCTTCTTCCTGATCGGCTCCGACTACATCTGGCCGCGCACGTCCAACAAGATCGCGCGCCGTCATATCGAACAGCATCTGCACGCGAAGGTGGTGGGCGAGGAGTATTACCCGCTCGGCACGACCGAATTCGCGTCGCTGATGAACAAGATCAAGCTGGCGCGCCCGGACTGCATCTTCGCGACCGTGGTGGGCGGCTCGAACGTGGCGTTCTACAAGCAGCTCAAGGCCGCGGGCATCACGCCGCAGAAGCAGTTCCTGCTGACGCTGTCGGTGACCGAGGACGAAGTGCTCGGCATCGGCGGCGACAACTTCGCGGGCTTCTATTCGTCGATGAAGTACTTCCAGTCGCTCGATAACGACAACAACAAGAAGTTCGTCGTGGCGTTCAAGGCGCGCTACGGCCAGAAGTCGGTGATCGGCGACGTGACCCAGGCCGCCTATCTCGGCCCGTGGATCTGGAAGGCTGCGTGCGAGCGCGCGGGCAGCTTCGACGTGGACAAGGTGGTCGCGCATTCGGCCGGCATCGAAGTGGCGAACGCGCCGCAAGGCTACGCGGAAGGTGATGCGAACCACCATCTGT
>NZ_BCPP01000369.1:0-6339 GCF_016586125.1 Burkholderia sp. E168m23 | reverse complement strand
GGCAGGTCCTTCAGGCGCGCGTACAGGTCGCCGATCCCGTTGTTCGGGTTGAAGCCGGCCTTCGCCAGCACGTCCGCGTGCTTCGCGAGCGCGTCGCGGTAGAACACCGACACGAAGTGACCGAACAGGATCGGGTCCGAGACCTTCATCATGGTCGCCTTCAGGTGCACCGAGAACAGCACGTCCTGCGCCTTCGCGTCGGCGATCTGCGCTTCGATGAAGCTGCGCAGCGCATTGCGGCTCATCACCGATGCGTCGATCACTTCACCGGCCTTCACGGCCGTCTTTTCCTTCAGCACCTTCTTCGCGCCGTCGGTCGTCGTGAGTTCGATCTTCACGCTGCCGGCATCGGCGATCAGCGCCGACTTCTCGCTGCCGTAGAAGTCACCTTCGGTCATGTGCGCGACGTGCGCCTTCGACGTGGCCTTCCACGCGCCCATCTTGTGCGGATGCTTGCGTGCGTAGTTCTTGACCGACAGCGGCGCGCGGCGGTCGGAGTTGCCTTCGCGCAGCACCGGGTTCACCGCGCTGCCCTTGATCTTGTCGTAACGCGCCTTGACGGCCTTTTCTTCGTCCGTCGACGGATCTTCCGGATAGGCCGGCAGCGCGTAGCCCTGCGCCTGCAGTTCGGCGATCGCGGCCTTCAGCTGCGGCACCGATGCGCTGATGTTCGGCAGCTTGATGATGTTCGCTTCCGGCTTCAGCGTGAGCTGGCCCAGCTCGGCCAGATCGTCGGAACCCTTCTGCTCCGACGGCAGGACGTCTGCGAATGCCGCGATGATGCGGCCGGCGAGCGAGATGTCGCGCGTTTCGACGGCGACGCCGGACGAACGCGTGAAGGCCTTGACGATCGGCAGCAGCGAGTAGGTCGCGAGCGCCGGCGCTTCGTCGGTGAGGGTGTAGATGATCTTGGGCGAAGTGGACATGGTGGTCAAAGCATTGCTACGTGATTGAGGGACTGAGGAGCGCCGGCGGTAACCGGCGGGGAGCGACCGGGTCGATCGCGAAAGGGGCGCCGGCTCAGCCGGGCGGTGGTGTTGCGAGGGCCGTCATGGTCTACCTTGCAGGGCATGCGGGCCGCTTCGCGGCGCCGCGGCCCGCAAGCCGGGCCACCCTGCCAACAAACCTGCCATCCACGAAACGCTCCGGCGCCGGCAGTCAGCGCCGGGGCGGCCGGCACCGTGCCGGCCCACCCCGGAAGGGGTCTTACATGTTCTCGATCAGCACTTCGCCGAAGCCGGAGCACGACACCTGCGTCGCGCCTTCCATCAGGCGCGCGAAGTCGTACGTGACGCGCTTCTGCAGAATCGACTTCTCCATCGCGGCGATGATCGTGTCGGCTGCTTCCGTCCAGCCGAGGTGGCGCAGCATCATTTCCGCCGACAGGATCTCGGAACCGGGGTTCACGTAATCCTTGCCCGCGTACTTCGGCGCCGTGCCGTGCGTCGCCTCGAACATCGCGACCGAATCCGACAGGTTCGCGCCAGGCGCGATCCCGATGCCGCCGACCTGCGCGGCCAGCGCGTCGGAGATGTAGTCGCCGTTCAGGTTCAGCGTCGCGATCACGTCGTATTCGGCCGGGCGCAGCAGGATCTGCTGCAGGAAGGCATCGGCGATCGAATCCTTGATCACGATCTCGTTGCCCGTCTTCGGGTTCTTCACGCGCATCCACGGGCCGCCGTCGATCAACTCGCCGCCGAATTCCTTCTGCGCGAGCGCGTAGCCGGCGTCACGGAACAGGCCTTCCGTGAACTTCATGATGTTGCCCTTGTGCACCAGCGTGACCGACTTGCGATCGTTGTCGATCGCGTACTGGATCGCCTTGCGCACGAGACGCTCGGTGCCTTCGGTCGACACGGGCTTGACGCCGATCCCGGAAGTTTCCGGGAAGCGGATTTTCTTCACGCCCATCTCGTCCTGCAGGAACTTGATCACCTTCTTCGCCTGCTCGGAGCCCGCGGCCCATTCGATGCCCGCGTAGATGTCTTCCGAGTTCTCGCGGAAGATCACCATGTCGATCTTCTGCGGCTCACGCACCGGCGACGGCACGCCCTTGAAGTACTGGACCGGGCGCAGGCACACGTACAGATCGAGCTCCTGGCGCAGCGCGACGTTCAGCGAACGGATGCCGCCGCCGACCGGGGTCGTGAGCGGCCCCTTGATCGACACCACGTATTCCTTCAGGACCTGCAGCGTTTCGTCCGGCAGCCACACGTCCGGACCGTACACCTTGGTCGCCTTCTCGCCCGCGAAGATCTCCATCCAGTGGATCTTGCGCTTGCCCTTGTACGCATGCGCGACCGCCGCATCGACGACCTTGATCATGACCGGCGTGATATCGAAGCCCGTACCGTCGCCTTCGATATAGGGAATGATCGGCTGATCGGAAACGTTGAGCGAGAAGTCCTTGTTGACGGTGATCTTGTCACCGCCCTCCGGAACCTTGATGTGCTGATACGGCATGATCGACTCCAGTGACGTGGCTGAGCAGGTGATGCTGGTCGAAGCTGCGCGCGCGGCGGGGGCGCGGCATGGCCACCCCGTGACGACAACAGCGAGCCGCTATTCTAGCGCCCCAACCGGGCACTTCGGCGTGAACCGCGGCACTGCGTATCAAGACCTCACTTATGTCTTATATAAGACAGAGGACTTGCCGTTCCGTATTATGCATTAAGATTCCGCCATTTGCCATAGACCGCCCGCCCCCCGCTCCGCGCGGGGCGCCGGGCAGACGCCCCGCCATGAACCTGATCGCCCTCAACAAGCCGTTCGGCACGATTTGCCAGTTTTCCGCGCACGAGACGCGGCCGTCGCTCGGCGACTGGGTCAAAACGCCCGGTGTCTATGCGGCCGGCCGGCTCGACGCGGACAGCGAGGGGCTGCTGCTGCTCACCGACGACGGCGGGCTGCAGGCCCGCATCGCGGAGCCGCGCCACAAGCTGGTGAAGCGCTACTGGGCGCAGGTCGACGGCGCGCCGGGGCCGGCCGACCTGAAGGCGCTCGCCCGCGGCGTCGACCTCGGCGACTACGTGACGCGCCCGTGCCGCGCCGAATTCATCGAGCCGCCCGACACGCTGTGGCCGCGCAATCCGCCGATCCGCTACCGCGCCGCGATCCCGACCACGTGGATCGAGCTCGCGATCACCGAGGGCAAGAACCGGCAGGTGCGCCGGATGACGGCGGCCGTCGGCTTCCCCACGTTGCGCCTGGTGCGCGTCGGCATCGGCGCGCTGGACATATTCGCGCTCGGCATTGCACCGGGCGAAACGATCGCGCTGCCGCCGCGCGCGCCGTGGGACGGTTTCGCGCCCGTCGGATGACGAAGCCGGGACGCGCGCATTTTTCGTCATCTTTTTCGTCAACCGCCTGCGGAGATCGTGCGTTAAACCACGCAGATGCCAACCTTAGCTATCCGGCATTGGCAGCCGAACCCGTGTTTGCGTCACGAAAGCGACGTTTTATTCGAATACGATTCGGCGCCCGCAGCGCAAAGAGAAATTTCTCGAAGCGTCTGTCAACCGAAAGGTGGATGGCACCGTTAGACGACATGACTCCTATTGCCGGGTCATTTGGTTAATTAACTAAAGCTGAGGAACACAACATGAACAAACTGATCGCCGCTCTGGTCGCTGGCCTCTTCGCAACGGCTGCTTTCGCACAAGCTTCGGCTCCGGAAGCTGCTCCGGCAGCAGCAGAAGCTGCTTCGGCACCGGCTAAGCACGCTGCCAAGAAGCACCACGCTGCCAAGAAGCACCACAAGGCATCGAAGAAGGCTGCAGCAAGCGACGCAGCAGCACCGGCAGCTGCTTCGAACTAAGTAAGCTGGCTGTAATAACGCAGTCAAGAACACGCAGTCTTGCCGTTCTTACGGCGTTGAAAGGCAGATCACCGCAAGGCGATCTGCCTTTTTCTTTTTTGTGCCCGCCGGCGCGCATCGCGTACCATGCGGGTCTCGTTTTCCAGACAGGAGCCATGCTGTGTCATTCTCCCTGCGCCCGTCGCTCGGCCGCCTTGCGCGCGCCGCCGTGTTTCCCGCCGCGCTCGCCGTCTTCGCACTCGGCATGCAGGCCGCCAGCGCGCAAGTGCCGCCCGGCGCCAAGCAGCCGAGCGAGTTCCCGCGCGTGAAGCTGCGCGCCGGCATGTACGTGATCGACGCGGCCGTCGCCGCGAACGACGCCGACCGCGAACAGGGGCTGATGTACCGTTCGCAGCTCGCGCCGAACGAAGGCATGCTGTTCGTCTTCAACGAGAACGCCGTGCACTGCTTCTGGATGAAGAACACGCTGATTCCGCTGTCGATCGCGTTCATCCGCGCGGATGGCACGATCACCGACATCGACGAGATGAAGGCCGAGACGACCGACAACCACTGCCCGCGCAACAACGGCGTCTATGCGCTCGAAATGAGCAAGGGCTGGTTCGCCGCGAAGGGCATCAAGCCCGGCATGAAGCTCGACGGCCTGCCGCGGGCTCAGTAACCGCAACGGTCCGCGCGGCGGCATCGCGCCGCGCCCCGACCGAACAGCCGGCCGCCCGTCATTTCCTGTCGGGCGCCGGTTTTTTTTCGTCCGCCCGCGGCGCCCGCCTTGATTCGGCACCCGCTGCCCGCATCTGCAAAAGCCACGGACAAGCGCTATCCTTTAAATCTCGCTAGTTCCAGCCCGGGCCGGCATCCAATCAGCCGGCCCGCTTACGATCCGAACCACCAGGAGGTTCACGTGCCCCGCAAAACCCCCATCGAGCGCTATCGAAATATCGGGATCAGCGCTCACATCGATGCCGGCAAGACCACGACGACCGAGCGCATCCTGTTTTACACCGGTGTGAGCCACAAGATCGGTGAAGTGCACGACGGCGCGGCCACGATGGACTGGATGGAGCAGGAGCAGGAACGCGGCATCACGATCACGTCGGCGGCGACCACGGCCTTCTGGAAGGGCATGGCCGGCAACTATCCGGAGCACCGGATCAACATCATCGACACGCCCGGGCACGTCGACTTCACGATCGAAGTCGAGCGCTCGATGCGCGTGCTCGATGGCGCGTGCATGGTCTACGACTCGGTCGGCGGCGTGCAGCCGCAATCGGAAACCGTGTGGCGCCAGGCCAACAAGTACAAGGTGCCGCGCATCGCGTTCGTCAACAAGATGGACCGGATCGGCGCCGACTTCTTCCGCGTGCAGAAGCAGATCGGCGAGCGCCTGAAGGGCGTCGCCGTGCCGATCCAGATTCCGATTGGCGCCGAAGACCATTTCCAGGGCGTCGTCGATCTGGTGAAGATGAAGGCGATCGTGTGGGACGACGAAAGCCAGGGCGTGAAGTTCACGTACGAGGACATCCCCGCGAACCTCGTCGAGCTCGCGCACGAATGGCGCGAGAAGATGGTCGAGGCCGCCGCCGAAGCGAGCGAGGAACTGCTCGAGAAGTATCTGCACGACCATGAATCGCTGACCGAGGACGAGATCAAGGCCGCGCTGCGCCAGCGCACGATCGCGAACGAGATCGTGCCGATGCTGTGCGGCAGCGCGTTCAAGAACAAGGGCGTGCAGGCGATGCTCGACGCGGTGATCGACTACCTGCCGTCGCCGGTCGACGTGCCCGCGATCCTCGGCCACGACTTCGCCGATCCGGAAAAGCCGGCGGAACGTCATCCGAGCGATGACGAGCCGTTCTCGTCGCTCGCATTCAAGATCATGACCGACCCGTTCGTCGGCCAGCTGATCTTCTTCCGCGTGTATTCGGGCGTCGTCGAGTCGGGCGATACCGTGCTCAACGCGACGAAGGACAAGAAGGAGCGGCTCGGCCGGATCCTGCAGATGCACGCGAACGAGCGCAAGGAAATCAAGGAAGTGCGCGCGGGCGACATCGCGGCGGCCGTCGGCCTGAAGGAAGCGACGACGGGCGACACGCTGTGCGATCCGCAGAAGCCGATCATCCTCGAGAAGATGGAATTCCCGGAACCGGTGATCTCGCAGGCCGTCGAGCCGAAGACGAAGGCCGACCAGGAAAAGATGGGCCTCGCGCTGAACCGTCTCGCGCAGGAAGATCCGTCGTTCCGCGTGCAGACCGACGAAGAGTCCGGCCAGACCATCATTTCGGGGATGGGCGAGCTCCACCTCGAAATCCTGGTCGACCGGATGAAGCGCGAGTTCGGCGTCGAGGCGACGGTCGGCAAGCCGCAGGTCGCGTATCGCGAAACGGTGCGCACGACGGCGGCCGACGTCGAGGGCAAGTTCGTCAAGCAGTCGGGCGGGCGCGGCCAGTACGGTCATGCGGTGATCACGCTGGAGCCGAACCCCGGCAAGGGCTACGAGTTCCTCGACGAGATCAAGGGCGGCG
>NZ_BCPP01000368.1:0-6348 GCF_016586125.1 Burkholderia sp. E168m23 | reverse complement strand
CGATCACGTCGATGCCGCTGCCGTGCTTCGAAATCACCTGCAGGTTTTCGGCCGCGTCCATGATGCGGGCGTTGATCTTGCCGTACCGGACGATGATCGCGACCGGCTTGTGCTCGATGCAGAGCGCCACGATGTCGTCCTCGGTCGGTTGCTTGCCGGCGAACACGACGTCGAACTGCGCAAGCATCTCGAGCGCTTGCGGCGCAAGGTCGGCGGCGGTCACGAGGACCACGGGCTTGTGCGAAGCGATCCGCATCACAGTGCCTCGCCTTCGGCCAGCATGCCGGCTGCACGCAACTCCTTCTCGATCCAGCCCGGACGAAGGTCGCCCTTGTGGATCGCCGCGATACGCGCGGTTTCGAAGTCCAGCTTTTTCTGCGCGAGATCGACGATGCGCGCGACGTCGGCGCGGGGAATGACGACGACGCCGTCTGCGTCGCCGACCACCAGGTCGCCCGGATTGACCGTCGCGCCGCCCAGCGAGATCGGTGCATTCACGCGCCCCGCGATGCTTTTGGTCGGACCGCACGGATTGAGGCCGGCCGAGAAGATCGGGTAGTCGCCGTTGGCCAGTTCGTGCGCGTCGCGCACCGCGCCGTCGATGACGATGCCGGCGATGCCGCTCGCCTTCGCCTGCGCCGCCATGATTTCGCCGAGCAGCGCGCACGAGATGTCGCCCTTGCCGTCGACCACGACGACGTCGCCCGGCTTCGCGACGGCGAGCGCCGCATGGATCGCCAGGTTGTCGCCCGGACGGACTTCGACCGTGACTGCGGGGCCGGCGACCTTCATCTTCGGCGACAGCGGCCGCACGCGGCCATGCACCGTGCCGCGGCGGCCCGCGACGTCGGCAAGGATCGCGGCCTGGTAACGCGCGGCCGCCTGAACCAGTTCCGGCGAGATGCGTTCGATGTCGCGATTGATCGGAGAAATGCTGACGGATGGCTTGCTCATGACTCGACCTCGGGTTGCGCGTTGTACTCTGTACAACACTGGTGTACATAGTGAAATCACTATAACGAGACAACCCATACCAGGGCACTGGCGTTTACCCTTTTACGTGGTAAACCAGCGTTTTACTCTGTACAATACCCGTCGTGTGTCGACGGGAGAGAAGGAATGGGAAATGACGGCGTGGTTGCCGTGGAAAAGGCGCTTTCGCTGCTGGACTGCTTCAAGCCGGGCGCCGAATCGCAGTCGCTCGCGACGCTGTCGCAAGCATCCGGCATGCACAAGACGACGGTCTATCGGCTGATGAACTCGCTGGAGCGAATGGGCTATGTCGTGCGCGCCCAGTCCGGCAACTATTCGCTTGGGCACCGCGTGCTGTACCTCGGCAAGCTGTACGAGCAATCCTTCCATCTGTCCACGGTGGTCGAACCGGCGCTGCACGCGCTGGCCGCGCTGACGAAGGAAAGCGCATCGTACTACGTGCACGACAACGGGCAGCGGCTTTGCCTGTTTCGGGTCGAGCCGTCCGAAGGCCTGCGTGAAACGCGGCTCGCGGGCACGATGCTGCCGCTCGACGACACGGCCATCAGCCAGGTGATCCGTTTCTGGGGTCTTGGCGAACCGATCTATGACAAGCCGCCCGCACTACCCCTCTTCACCGCGGGTGCACGCGATGTGCACACGGCAGCGTTCGCGGTGCCGGTCTTCGGCGCCGGCGACAAGTTCATGGCGGCGCTGACGCTGTCCGGTCCAGCGTCGCGCCTCAGCGTCGCGCACGAATCGGGTGAACTGGATCGACCGCAGCTGGATGCCGCCGCCGATCTATCGCGGAAGCTGGGCGCGAGTGTCGCGCTCTGCGAGACCGTCTACGGCATCTGATCGCCGCTTTGAGCAAGGCGTGGTTCAGGTCGGCGAACCGCTCGTCGCCTGACCAAGGCCACGTCCACACCATGCCCCGCCCCGGCCCCGGGGGCGTGACGCATGCGTCGCCGCACCGACGCGACGGCCCGCCCAATCGGCCTGTCCAATCGGCTCGGCACGCGGGCCCTTGATTTTCGAGACGAACGGTCTATTATTCGCGCATGGACGCTCGAACCGATCCGCCGCGCCGCCGCGGCAGGCCACCCAAACAGCACGACGACCTCGTCGCCACGCGCGACATGCTGCTGCGCACCGGGCTCGAGATCCTCACCGAAAAGGGCTTTTCCGCCACCGGGCTCGACGAGATCCTCGGGCGCGCCGGCGTGCCGAAGGGCTCCTTCTATCACTACTTCGACAGCAAGGAAGCGTTCGGTCTCAAACTGATCGACCGCTACGCCGAGTTCTTCGCCCGCAAGCTCGACCGCCATTTCAGCCAGCTGGAACGCTCGCCGCTGGCGCGCGTGCGCGCGTTCGTCGACGACGCCCGCGACGGCATGGCCCGCCATGCGTACAACCGCGGCTGCCTGATCGGCAACCTCGGCCAGGAAATGGGCACGCTGCCGGAAAGCTTCCGCGCCCGTCTGCGCGCCACGTTCGAAGACTGGCAGCGCCGTCTGGCCGAATGCCTGGACGCCGCGCAGCAGGCGGGTGAGCTGGCGGAGTCCGCCGACCCCGCCGCGCTGGCCGCGTTCTTCTGGATCGGCTGGGAAGGTGCGGTGCTGCGCGCGAAGCTCGAACGCAGCGACCAGCCACTCGCGCTGTTCGCGCAGTTTTTCTTCAATGGATTGCCACGCCGCTGAATTTTTTTACGATTAATTAGACGATCGGTCTAGAAAGGAGGACGCATGTTCCAGGGCATCGTGATCGACAAGGACGAAACCGGCCAGCACGCGCGGCTGCACACGCTGGACGACGCGCAGTTGCCCGCCGGCAACGTGACGATCCGCGTGGGCTATTCGACGCTGAACTACAAGGACGGGCTGGCGATCACCGGCAAGAGCCCGGTCGTGCGCAAGTTCCCGATGGTGCCGGGCATCGATCTGGTCGGCGAAGTCGAAGCGAGCACGCACCCGGATTACCGCGCCGGCGATCAGGTCGTGCTCAACGGCTGGGGCGTCGGCGAAACGCATTGGGGCGGCCTCGCGCAGAAGGCGCGGGTCGACGGCGACTGGCTGGTGCCGCTGCCGTCCGCGTTTTCGCCGCAACAGGCGATGGCCATCGGCACGGCCGGCTACACCGCGATGCTGTGCGTGATGGCGCTGGAACGGCACGGCGTGCGCGCTGGCGACGGCGAGATCGTGGTGACGGGCGCGGCCGGCGGCGTGGGCAGCGTCGCGACGGCCCTCCTCGCGCGGCTCGGGTATCGCGTCGTCGCCGTGACGGGCCGCCCGGCCGATGCCGACTACCTGCGGCAACTCGGCGCGGCGGAGATCCTGGATCGCGCTCAATTCAGCGCACCCGGCAAGCCGCTCGGCAAGGAGCGCTGGGCCGGCGCCGTCGACGTGGCCGGCAGCCACGTCCTCGCCAACGTGTGCGCGACCACGCGCTACCGCGGCGTGGTGACGGCCTGCGGCCTCGCCGCCGGCATGGATTTCCCCGCGACCGTCGCGCCGTTCATCCTGCGCGGCGTCACGCTCGTCGGGATCGACAGCGTGATGTGCCCGCGCGCCGAGCGGCTGGAGGCCTGGCGCCGGCTCGCGTCCGATCTCGACGTCGAGAAGCTGGGCGCCATCGGCCGTCGGGTCGGCCTGAGCGAGGTCATCCCGCTGGCCGCGGAACTGATCGACGGCAAGGTGCGCGGCCGCGTCGTCGTCGACGTGAACGCGTGATCGTCATTCGTGCCGCTTTATCGAGGAAACTTCATGACCGCTTCAGACAATGCGCCCGTCAGCCGCTTCCCGGTGCCGGCGCTCGAAGACCTGCCCGACGACATTCGCGCACGCATCGCGGCCGTCCAGGAGAAATCGGGCTTCATCCCGAACGTGTTCCTCACCCTCGCGCATCGCCCGGACGAGTTTCGCGCGTTCATGGCGTACCACGACGCGCTGATGGACAAGCCGGGCAATCTCAGCAAGGCCGAACGCGAAATGATCGTCGTGGCCACCAGCGCCGCGAACCAGTGTCAGTACTGCGTGATCGCGCACGGGGCGATCCTGCGGATTCGCGCGAAGGACCCGCTGATCGCCGACCAGGTCGCCACCAACTATCGCAAGGCCGACATCACCGCCCGGCAGAAGGCGATGCTGGACTTCGCGATGAAGGTGTCGCAGGCCGCGCATCAAGTGGGCGAGCCGGACTTCGACACGCTGAAGACGCACGGCTTCACCGAGGACGACATCTGGGACATCGCGGCGATCTCGGCCTTCTTCGGGATGTCCAACCGCATCGCGAACGTGACCAACATGCGGCCCAACGCGGCGTTTTACGCGCTGGGGCGCTGAGAACCCCGATCGCGCCATCGTCACCCCGGAAGGCCGGCGCGCCTGCGTCCGGCCTTCCGCGCGTTGCGGCAGGCAATGCACCGCAACAAGGTGGCCGCGACGCGCACGCTCAATGCCGCAACTCCCGCGCGATCGCGCTGTAGAACACCGACGCTTCGAGCGGCAGCGTATCGAACGACGGCTCCGCCTTCGGCCACGTCGACCATTGCACGACCACGAGATGCTCCGCGCGGTTGACCATGATGACCTGGCCGAAGATGCCGAGCGCCCACAGCGCGCCGCGCATCGACGCTGCGGGCGTCGGGTCCGTGCCCTTCGCATCGACCGGCACCGCGTTGTTCCACCACTGGTAGCCGTAAATGCCGTCGGGGTGCCCGGCCGACACCGACTGTCGCGCCTGCGTCCAGTCCGACGCCCGGTCGAGCCAGCCGTCCGGCAAGATCCGCGTGCCGTCGGGCAGCTTGCCGCCACCCAGCACGAATTCGCCGAAGCGCCCCCAGTCTTCCAGCGTCGCGTTGAAACCATGCGCACCGACGTCGTGCTGCCCTTCGCGATACGCGTGCCACACGCCATCGCTCGCCATCCCGTACGGCTTCCAGATCGTCTTTTCGAGATAAGCGGCGAGCGACATGCCGGTCGCGCGTTCGAGCACGTCGCCGAGCAGCCACGCGCCGCCGGAACTGTACGACCAGGTCTGCCCGGGCGGATGCGCGCGGCCGAGCCCCTTGACCAGCGTGCGCACGCACGCATACGTGCCGGGCCGCGCCTCGCATTGGGTGAGCTTCGCGAAATCGGAGTCCGGATTCGTGTAGCTCTCGTTCCACGCGACACCGGACGTATGCTGGATCAACTGCTTCAGCGTCACGCCGTCCCACGCGGTGCCCTTCAGGTCCGGCTCGTAATCGGTCACGCGATCGTCGAGCGACTTGATCTTCCCTTCCTGCAACGCGACCCCGACCAGCGTCGACACGACCGACTTGCCGACCGAGCGCGACGTCCACAACGTCGTATCGGTGTTGCCGTCGCCGAGATACTTGTATGCGATCTTGCCGTCCTTCAGCACCAGCAGGCCGGCCACGTCCTGATGCTTCAGGTAGTCCTTCAGCGTGTAGCGCTTGCCGTGCACTTCGTACGACATGTCGGTCAGCATGCGGGCGGCATCGACGAACGGCATGGCCGCGCCATGGTGGAACACGTCGCCCGGATAGTTGCGATAGTCGTTGCGAAAGCCGATCACGCGATCCGGCTGGCTCCACGTCAGCATCCGCTTCGGGTCGGGCAGCGTCGCGTCGAACGGTGCGGGGCACGTGGCCAGCGCGACGCCGCCGCACGTCGCGGCGGCGGGCAGCGCGGCAGACGACGCGGCTTGCGCGAACGACGCCGTCACTGCGCTGCCCGCGACGATGGCCGCTGCAAGCGCGATGCCGAATGAACGATCGAACCTCGGTTTCATTGTGTGTGTCCTTGTCGACGATGTCCGGTCGCGCCTGCGCAAGAAGGTTTCCGCCGCACGGCCCGAACGTTTCAGGGCGCGGCGCGGGCGGTGCCATCGTCACCGGCGTCCGACGCGCGGCATACGCGCGTCGATCACGCCCACGGCGGCTCCCGCATCGCGCCCTCGAAAATCAGTATCGAGTGCGCGCGTCGACGAGGCAAAACGGCACATGTGGGAAAATCCCCCGCATCCGCCGGAAGGGACATCATGGGCGCACTGACTTACTCGCTCGCGCAGATCGAGGCGTTCGCGTGCATTGCCGAACACGGCAGCATCACGAAAGCCGCCGCGCATCTCGGCAAGGACCGCTCGACCGTCAGCGAACTGCTGGAATTCTTCGAAATCGAGTTGGGCTTTCCGCTCTTCGCGCGCAGTGGACGGGTGCTGTCGCTGACGTCGGAGGGCGAACGCCTGCAACGCCAGGCGCGCCTGCTGCTGCGGCAGGCGCAAGCGTTCGGCGCCGCGGCGAGAGGCGTGCCGTCGGGCATCGCCGACGCGATCCGCATCGCCTACGATCCGTTCGTGCCGCGCACGCTGCTG
>NZ_BCPP01000367.1:0-6355 GCF_016586125.1 Burkholderia sp. E168m23 | reverse complement strand
GCTTTTGACGACCGACGAACATCGGCGACGAACGTCGATATCCGCCTGCTCACTTCCTTCCCGTCGTGCTCGGAAACCGACGCCGAAGCCGCAGGCCGGACGGCTAGCCCCCGTTTTTCCCGTCAGGAAAACCCTGATCGACTCGCCGGGCTGCCGGTTTTCAGCCGATTTTCCCGCTGTCACAACGCTGTCACAAGCAGCCGCAGTCGGCCCGCCGCCCAAACGATCCCCAACCCCGCACAACCTGCTCCATCAAGCCTCCCCGCCCGCCTACCTCATCAAAACAGGTATGACGCACCGCAATATTCCGCATGCATTGCCCAGTTTCAATACCCGTCAGGTATCAAAAATCCCGCCTAAAAGTATTGGACGCCCCATTTCCCCGCCGCGTATAAATCCGTTCCATGAACCACCCCCACGCAGCGCGCCCCATGTCCTCCGCCACCATCGAACGCATCGAAACCCGCCTCGTCGATCTGCCGACGATCCGTCCGCACAGGCTGTCGGTGGCCACGATGCACGGCCAGACGCTGATGCTGGTGAAGGTGTTCTGCAGCGACGGCGTGACCGGTATCGGCGAAGGCACGACGATCGCCGGAATGGCCTACGGCCCGGAAAGCCCGGAAGCGATGAAGCTCGCGATCGACACGTATCTCGCACCGGCGATCGTCGGCAAGGATGCGACGCGTGTCCAGACGCTGATGGCGTTCGTCGGCAAGCGCGCGAAGGTCAACCATTTCGCGAAAAGCGCGCTCGAAACCGCGCTGCTCGACGCGCACGGCAAGCGTCTCGGCGTGCCGGTCAGCGAACTGCTCGGCGGCCGCCGCCGCGATCGCCTGCCGGTTGCCTGGACGCTGGCGTCGGGCGATACGGCCACCGACATCGCCGAAGCCGAACGCATGCTCGACCTGCGTCGCCACAACGTATTCAAGCTGAAGATCGGCGCGAAAGCACCGGAAACGGATATCCGCCACGTGGCCGAGATCAAGAAGGCGCTTGGCGATCGCGCGTCGGTGCGCGTCGACGTGAACATGGCGTGGAGCGAAACGCAGGCCGCGCGCGCGATTCCGGCGTTGGCCGATGCGGGCTGCGAACTGGTCGAGCAGCCGGTGGCATCCGCCGCGGCGCTGGCGCGCCTGATGCGCCGTTTCCCCGTCGCGCTGATGGCCGATGAAATCCTGCAGGGCCCCGACAGCGCGTTCGACATCGCGAAGCAGCATGGCGCGGACGTGTTCGCGATCAAGATCGAACAGAGCGGCGGCCTCTTCGCTGCGCAGCGTGTAGCCGCGATCGCGGACGCGGCCGGCATCGAGCTGTACGGCGGCACGATGCTCGAAGGCGCATTCAGCACGGTGGCGTCCGCGCATCTGTTCGCGAGTGTCGCGAACCTGCAGTGGGGCACCGAACTGTTCGGGCCGCTGCTGATCACCGAGGAAATCCTGACGCAGCCGCTCGATTACAGCGACTTCGAACTGACCGTGCCGGACTGCCCCGGTCTCGGCATCGCGCTCGACGAGGACAAGATCAGGCGCTTCACCCGTGACGGACTGACGAAAGTCGCGCGGTAATTCGAATCAGGCAAGGACCGTCACCCCCCAAATACATATGGAGACAGCATCATGAGCGTCAAAGTTTTCGACACGACGGAAGTGCAGGACCTGCTGAAGGCCGCATCGAACGCGGCCGGGAACGGCGGAAATGGCACGAAAGGCGACGCACGTACGCAGCAGATCGTGCTGCGCCTGCTCGGCGACCTGTTCAAAGCAATCGACGATCTCGACATCACGCCCGACGAAGTGTGGGCCGGTGTGAACTACCTGAACAAACTTGGTCAGGATGGCGAAGCGGCGCTGCTCGCGGCCGGTCTCGGTCTCGAGAAGTATCTCGACATCCGGATGGACGCCGAGGACGAGGCGATCGGCCTCGACGGCGGCACGCCGCGCACGATCGAGGGGCCGCTGTACGTGGCGGGCGCCCCGGTGCGCGACGGCGTCGCGAAGATCGACCTCGATGCGGACGACGGCGCGGGCCCGCTCGTGATCCACGGCGCGGTCACCGGTCTCGACGGCAAGCCGATCGCCGGCGCGGTGGTCGAATGCTGGCATGCGAATTCGCACGGTTTCTATTCGCACTTCGATCCGACAGGCAAGCAGAGCGACTTCAATCTGCGCGGCGCGGTGAAGACGGGCGCCGACGGCAAGTACGAATTCCGCACGCTGATGCCGGTCGGCTACGGCTGCCCGCCGCAGGGCGCGACGCAGCAGTTGCTGAACCGCCTCGGCCGCCACGGCAACCGCCCCGCACACGTGCATTTCTTCGTCGACAGCCCCGCTCACCGCAAGCTGACGACGCAGTTCAACATCGACGGCGATCCGCTGATCTGGGACGACTTCGCGTATGCGACGCGCGAGGAGCTGATTCCGCCCGTGACCGAAAAGACCGGCGGCACCGCACTCGGCATGAAGGCCGACACGTACCAGGACATCGAGTTCAACTTCGTGCTGACGCCGCGCGTGCAGGGCAGGGACAACCAGATCGTCGAACGCCTGCGCGCGTCCGCCACGGTATAACCGCCGGCGGCACGGCGGCGCGCGAGCGCCACCGCTGCCGGCCGGTCACCCCGAGATTCAACCGATACCGATGCGAGCGTGCTTGCAGGACGCGGCACGCGCATGGGAGGAGCCATCATGTCCGCCACGATCGACCACACCAACGACCTGGATCATCTGCTGGAAACCGCCGTGCAGGATGACAAGGCGGCCGGCATCTTCCGCTGCCGCCGCGACATCTTCACGAACGCGGAGCTGTACGAGCTCGAGATGAAGCACATCTTCGAGGGCAACTGGGTGTACCTGGCGCACGAAAGCCAGATTCCCGACAACAACGATTACTACACGACATGGATCGGCCGCCAGCCGATCGTCATCACGCGCGACAAGACCGGCGAGCTGCATGCGGTCATCAATGCGTGTGCGCACAAGGGCGCGATGCTGTGCCGCCGCAAGCACGGCAACAAGGGCAGCTTCACGTGCCCGTTCCACGGCTGGACCTTCTCGAACACCGGCAAGCTGCTGAAGGTGAAGGACGAGAAGACGACCGAGTATCCGGTGCAGTTCAACACGCACGGCTCGCACGACCTGAAGAAGGTCGCGCGCTTCGCGAACTATCGCGGCTTCCTGTTCGGCAGCCTCAACGCCGACGTGCTGCCGCTCGAGGATTATCTCGGCGAAGCGCGCGTGATCATCGACCAGATCGTCGACCAGGCGCCGAACGGGCTCGAAGTGCTGCGCGGCAACTCGTCCTACATCTACGAAGGCAACTGGAAGATGCAGATGGAGAACGGCTGCGACGGCTATCACGTGAGCACCGTGCACTGGAACTATGCGGCGACGATGGGCCGCCGCAAGGAAGACGGCACCAAGGCGGTCGACGCGAACAGCTGGAGCAAGTCGGTCGCGGGCGTGTACGGCTTCGACCACGGCCACATCCTGCTGTGGACCCGGACGATGAACCCGGAAGTGCGGCCCGTGTACCAGCATCGTGACGAGATCAAGGCGCGCGTGGGCGACGTGCAGGCTGATTTCATCGTGAACCAGACGCGCAACCTGTGCGTGTACCCGAACGTGTTCCTGATGGACCAGTTCAGCACGCAGATTCGCGTGGTGCGGCCGCTCGCGGTCGACAAGACGGAAGTCAGCATCTTCTGCTTTGCGCCGAAGGGCGAGAGCGAGGCCGACCGCACGACGCGGATTCGCCAGTACGAGGATTTCTTCAACGTGACTGGCATGGGCACGGCCGACGATCTCGAGGAGTTTCGCGCGTGCCAGGCCGGCTATGCAGGCATCACGGCGATGTGGAACGACCTGTCGCGCGGCGCGCCGCTGTGGGTCGACGGGCCGGACGAGAACGCGCGGAAGATGGGGCTGAAGCCGCGCATTTCGGGCGAACGCAGCGAGGACGAAGGGCTGTTCGTGTGCCAGCACGAACACTGGGTGAACGTGATGCGCGATGCGCTGAAGAAGGAACGCGGGGAGGTGGCGGCATGAGCTTCGATTACCGGACGATTTGCGCGGCGCTGTATCGCGAGGCGCGCCTGCTCGACGATCGCGAGTGGGACGCGTGGCTGACCTGCTACACGGAGGACGTCACGTACTGGATGCCCGCATGGGACGACGATGACCGGCCGACCGACGATCCGCACAGCGAGATCTCGCTGATGTATTACGCGGATCGCGGCGGCCTCGAGGATCGCGTGTTCCGGATCAAGACCGAGCGCAGCGGCGCATCGACGCCCGAGCCACGCACCAGCCACAACGTGACGAACGTCGAGGTGCTGGCCGAACGCGACGACGAGGTCGACGTGCGCTACAACTTTCACACGCTGAACCACCGTTACCGCGTGACCGATCACTTCTTCGGCACGATGTTCGTCACGTTGCGGCGCGCGGGCGACGCGCTGCTGATTTCGCACAAGAAGATCGTGCTGAAGAACGATTACATCCGGCAGGTGCTCGACGTCTATCACGTCTGATGCCGTTGGTTTGCCATGAAAGGAAGTGGAGGTGACGCGATGTCCAGCTACAAGATTGCATTGAATTTCGAGGACGGGGTGACCCGCTTCATCGACTGCAAGGCCGGCGAGAAGGTGCTCGACGCGGCCTTTCGCGAAAAGATCAACCTGCCGATGGATTGCTCCGACGGCGTGTGCGGGACCTGCAAGTGCCGCGCCGAGAGCGGGCACTATGACCTCGGTGACGACTACATCGACGATGCGCTGACCGAGGACGAGAAGGACGGTGGCCTCGTGCTGACGTGCCAGATGGTGCCGCAAAGCGACTGCGTGATCGCGGTGCCGACGTCGTCGGTCGCGTGCAAGACCGGGCAGAGCGCTTTTGCCGCGACGGTCACGAAGGTCGAGCAGCACAACGATGCGGCTGTCGTGCTCGAACTCGACGTCGGCGCGAGCGCGCCGGCGTTCCTGCCGGGCCAGTACGTGAACATCGGCGTGCCGGGCAGTGGCCAGCATCGCTCGTATTCGTTCTCGTCCGCGCCGGGCGACACGAAGATCGGATTCCTGATCAAGAAGATCCCCGGCGGGGTGATGAGCACGTGGCTCGAATCGGCGAAACCCGGCGACACGCTCGAACTGCACGGGCCGCTCGGCAGCTTCTACCTGCGCGACGTGGCGCGGCCGCTGCTGTTCCTTGCCGGCGGCACGGGCCTCGCGCCGTTCCTGTCGATGCTCGAAGTGCTCGCGCGCAGCGGGTCGCAGCAGAAGGTGCACCTGGTCTACGGCGTGACGCGCGATCTCGATCTCGTGCTGGTTGATGCGATCGAAGCGGTTGCGGCCAAGCTGCCGAACTTCAGCTTCGCGACGGTCGTTGCCGATGCGGCGTCGCACCACGCGCGCAAGGGCTGGGTCACGCAGCACATTCCGGCCGACGCGCTGAACGACGGCGACGTCGACGTGTATCTGTGCGGGCCGCCGCCGATGGTCGATGCGGTGCGCCAGTATTTCGACGACGCAGGCGTGAAGCCGAACAGCTTCCACTACGAGAAGTTCACCCCCAACGTCACGGCAAAGGCGGCATGACCATGCAACGATTCTCCGGCAAGGTCGTCGTCGTCACCGGCGCGGCGCAGGGCATCGGCCGCGGTGTCGCGCTGCGCGCGGCAGCCGAGGGCGGCAAGGTGCTGTTCGTCGATCGCGCGGATTTCGTCGCCGACGTGGCGGCCGAGGCGACCGGTGGCGAGGCGGCAGGCTTCGTCGCCGATCTCGAAACCTATGAGGGCGCGCACGCGGCGATCGCGTATGCAGTGCAGCGGTTCGGCGGCATCGACATCCTGATCAACGGTGTCGGCGGCGCGATTCGCATGCGGCCGTTCGCCGCGTTCGAGCCGGCGCAGATCGACGCGGAAATCCGCCGCTCGCTGATGCCGACGCTCTATGCCTGTCACGCCGCGCTGCCGCACTTGCTTGCGCGCGGCGGCGGCACGATCGTCAACATCTCGTCGAACGCGACGCGCGGCATTCGCCGCGTGCCGTATTCGGCGGCGAAGGGCGGCGTGAATGCGCTGACGTCGGCGCTCGCGATGGAATATGCGGAACACAACATCCGCGTGGTCGCCACCGCGCCGGGCGGCACCAGCGCGCCGCCGCGCCGCGTGCCGCGCAATGCGGCCGGCGACACCGAGCAGGAACAGGCGTGGATGGGCGAGGCCGTGCGGCAGGTGACGGAATCGACGTACTTCAAGCGCTACGGCAGCCTCGACGAGCAGATCGCGCCGATCCTGTTCCTCGCGTCGGACGAGGCGAGCTACATCACCGGCACGGTGCTGCCGGTCGCGGGTGGCG
>NZ_BCPP01000366.1:0-6362 GCF_016586125.1 Burkholderia sp. E168m23 | reverse complement strand
CCAGGGCGCGCAGTTGAGCGGCGCGAAGCGGCTGAGCTTCCCGCACAACGACTGGCAGGCGCTCGACGAGCTGCTGTCGCGTGTGCGCCGCGAATACCGGCACGTGCTGATCGCGATCGAAGGGCTGTACAGCATGGACGGCGATTTCCCCGACCTGCAGCGCTTCGTCGACGTAAAGACGCGTCACGGGGCATTCCTGCTGGTCGACGAGGCCCATTCGCTCGGCGTGCTCGGCGCGACCGGCAAGGGCATTCGCGAGCATGCCGGCGTCGCGCCCGACCAGGTCGACATGTGGATGGGCACGATGAGCAAGACGCTGGCCGGCTGCGGCGGTTTCATCGCCGGCTGCCAGCCGCTCGTCGACATGCTGCGCCATCTGGCGCCGGGCTTCCTGTACAGCGTCGGGCTCGCGCCGACGCTCGCCGAAGCGTCGCTGGCCGCGCTCGAACGTCTGCAGGCCGAGCCGGAGCGCGTCGCGCAACTGCAGGCGCGCGGGCGGCAGTTCCTGACCGAGGCGCGTGCGGCCGGGCTGAATACCGGCACGAGCGCCGGCTATGCGGTCGTGCCGGTGATCACGGGCAGTTCGCTGAAGGCCGCGCAGTGGGCGAATGCGATGTTCGACGAAGGGATCAACGTGCAGCCGATCTTCTATCCGGCCGTCGAGGAAAAGGCCGCGCGCCTGCGCTTCTTCGTCTGCTCGACGCATGAGCCGGAGCAGATCAGTCGGGCGGTTGTGATACTTGCTCGTCTTGCACGTTGACTACATCGAAGCCAGCTCGAATGTGCGACAAACCTGAACGGGTGAGAAATGGACTGGTATCTGACGTGTTGGACTACCGCGCAGCCGACGCGACCGATGCTCATACATGCGCGCCGCTTGTGCTCGCATCGGGAGCTCGTGAGTTTGCGTTCTTCCTCGGTGAGTCGTCTAGCCAATGCATCGCCTTCCTTGCATTCGCGTTTGCATCAAGATATGGGCGTTTCTCTTGGCGACGCCATCGTGTGGCGGTTTCCGAGGACGGCATCGTGCGCGCGGTCCTTGCCGTGCATGATGGAAGGAGTGTGATGTGGGACGACATGCACGTTGCCTGGATGTTGATCCGTTTTTTCGGCTTCGTACGTGCCGTCCGGATGTTGTTGCGTGGGTTGGTGCTAGAAAGTGAGCTGCCTTCTCCGACGCGCAAACAAATATTGATTGCGCACTGTGCCGTAGAGGAGGCGTGGCGTGGACGGGGCGTCTTCAGCGCGCTGTTTGACGACGCAATGCAAGCGGACCCGTTACGTAACAGGCCGGGGCGAGAAATCGTACTCGATGTGCTCGTGAGCAACGTACGCGCCCGCGCGCTGTACGAGCGCCTCGGATTTGCCGAGACGCGGAAGTATCGGCGCCGATCGGCTCGTCTTCCCCTGGAACTGGTATCGACACGGATGCGATTCGACGCCAAGGAGCGCTAGAAATTCTCTAGTCGTTCTTGCATTGAGTCGGCATGCAGCGACCCGTAACCAGTTGGTAGATATGCGGTGGAATTCAACCTGAGGAGCGACGGCTATTTCAGGTTCCAGCAAGCTCCGTTGAAGTATGCGTCCACTGGCACGTTTGTCTGCGTAGCGACCGAGTTGCAAAGGTTGCCACCCGTCGCGAAGCTGATAGGACCATGAGACGGAATAAGCTTCAGCGTGCGGCCATTCCACATTGGCTGGATATTGCTGATAGTCGTTTGCCCCGTCAGCAGCGCGACGGATGCAGTACGTACATCGATCGTTGCTGCGCTTTCGACAGTAGTAGGAGAGGTGTCGATGCCGAGATTCGACGCCACGATACTGTTCCCAGACGGTGCGCCCGAGATCGGGGCTTTCGAACCACTAAAGTCATTGCCGCTGATAACGGCACTTGCATTGTTGCCTGCGAGTAACAAGCCATACTCGGGGACTGTAGTGAAGAGTCCACCGCATGCTCCGCCCAGCTCCGAGTTTCTCACCGCGAAGGCACCGACATTGGGTCCATATACGATATTGGCCGCAGGGCGACCGCTCCGACCATTACCGCAGAAGCGACTCGCGTCGAACGTCACAAACGTTCCTGCACGAATGTTCGCGCCGTTTGATGCGCCGTTATAGTTGCGCAGCCCGTTGAAATGAATCTCCGATACGAGGCCTTTTGCCGTGTTGTCGACGACTATGTTGTCTGATTGAGCGGAGGCGGTCCAGCAGGCGGTGCATTCGAGTCCTTCAACACGTGCCGTTGTGGCAGCCGTATCGATTGCTAGCGCATGAATCGCGTTGCTGTCCCCGACGTACGTATTGCTGAAGCTTGCCCACGCAACCGATTGTAGATGTCCTGGAATGATCTGAGTACCGATTCTGGCGAACAGCATGTCGGACTCGGAAACAAGCAGTCCTCCTGCATCAAGGACTTGCATCGCTACGTCACCTGGATCGGTGCGATCGGCAATGACGGTTGTATGCGTGATGCGAGCGTCTACGGTGTTGCCATGAGTTGTTTGTGCACCAATTCGAATGCCAATGCTGCCCGCTCCCTTGGTCCCATTGACGATGGTTTGATCGACGAGTGCTTGGTTGCCATTTAGGTCGATACCGATGAATGGCCCCTGGATATAGACGCCGGCGATCACCGGGGCGACGACGTTTTTGACTGCGATCGCGACACCTTTCGTATTGGGCCCGGCCGCCGCTGCATTAATATAGAGATCGCGTACCGTGGACCCATTGCCGTCAAGCGAGATCAGAGGATTCAGATTTGGTGCGCCTGCGGCGAGACTGGCACGCTGCCCACGCGATCCGGCAAGCGTTACGTTGCTCGGGACGCTAACAGTACCGGAGATCATGCAGCGTGCGCTCGATAACGGTAGATTGACGACCGACGGCGCAACGGTTGCAGCATACGCGAGGGCGTGATTGAGAGCATTGGTATCGTCGACCGTTCCGTTGCATAGCATCCCGAAATCCGCACCGTTGATGGTGTCAGCCAGCTTGACCGAGAGCGCACGCGGTATGCTTCCTCTACCTTTCTGCTGGAACTGGAGCGTTTCGCCAAGTTCACGCTGCATCGGAGGAGGGGCGTTGGATGGCCTGGGCTGCGCTGTTGCGTTGGCGAGCGGAAGAGCGACAGACACCAGAATGGCTAAAACGGTTTGCCTCATATAAATCTCCTGTGGCACTGACTTCCTCCCATGTGTCACCAAGCACTGGATTCCAAAGTTCGCATGATAGGACAGTATTTCAGTGCTTGGTCGTCTGAGGGGGGGAGGGCAATTCAATTACGGGCGAGTGCCAATGCGGGTGTCGATGGGGGGTATCCGTGTGCCGAAAATGTAGCGTGATCTGCACGGCTGCTGAATTTCTTATATCAGGACGTGCGTGGGGCGTGTTATCGCGCGAAAAAACTGGACGGAGTGTCGAACTCTGTCAAAATTTCGGCTGATCGAGAATGAATGCTCGTGGCGATATAACAAGAGATGGGAGTTGCGCAATGCAGTATCAACGACAAGTTTTTTCCGGTCGCGTCATTTTTGATCATTTACCTAAGACTGCTGGGCAGGCAGTGAATGTATGGCTCAAAGAGAATTTGGGTGCTGGCTGCGTTACCCCGAACCTGATCGGACGCCATCGCGATTTGATTCGCCGATACGGGGGCGAGTATTCCGTGATCTCCGCACATGTCGATTTTCAGGGAAGTGATCTCGATCCGCGCTACCACTACATGACCTGTTTGCGCGAGCCGATCGATCGAGCGATTTCTTGGCTGTTTTTTCTTGTGAAGAATCACGATTCGGCTGAGTTGCCGGGGTTATGGGAGCAAGCTGAGCGCTTCGTCGCTTTGGCGGGCGCTCCTGGCCCCGATCTCCTGAATGTTGTGGAAGAATCCTTCGATCAGGACTTTCTCAAGAATATTCGTAACCCATACGTGGAGCACTTCGCTGGCATATTGCCTGGAGCGGAGCGATCGGACCGGCAGAAGATCGACGCGGCGCTTGCCGGCATTACTCGGTATGATGTGTGGGGCTTGTACGAATCGCTGCCGGATTTTCTGTCGGACGTCGCGGCGTTGATTGAAATTCCTGTCCCGGCGCATCTACAGCGAGTAAATACGACACGTACGAGGCCGCAAGTCGGCGAGATCTCGTCATCGTTGCGTACATGCCTTGAAGCATTGAACAGACTCGACTTGGAGTTTTATCACCTGCTGCGCGAGCGGTGGGCAAGCGAACGTGCCGCGCGCACGGTCACCTCCGTTTTGGTGACTCCCCGCTGGCAGCCATACGAACCCGTTGCATACCGTACACATTCTGCGCCGGAGTTCTCATTGATCTCCGCAGCCGTTGACGGTGATGGCACATGTAGCTATGGGCAATTTCTGCGTTTCAATATTGTCTTTTCGATCAATACTGCCGTTGATCAGTTGGGTGTCGGTGTTCATCTGTCGGACGAGGACGGACGTTGGGCGTTTGGTACGAGCAACGCGCTATTGGATCGCCCTCTCGTGGAAATCGCCCCAGGTATGTATAGCTTGCGGTATTACTTGGTGGCGAATTTGCCAGAAGGACAATATGCTGCTGGATTCGAATTTTCTTGCAGCCGGGACAACCGGATTGATGAACTCGCGTGCTACGAAAGACTCGTGCCGTTTCGTGTCGTGGTGCAGCGCGACACGCCAAGCGTAGGCTACATGAGTATTCCCGCAGATTTCTCTTGTGAGCGAATAGGCGATGCAGTGTCTGCCAATCTTGAAGATACGCGTGGTCATCTTGCGACCGACGCTGTATTAGGATGCTTGGTTGCCGGCGAATCATTTGAGCTTCCAGTAACACTGGAGAACGCGTCGTCGCAAACCTGGGCGAGTACGACCTTTCATCCAATCTGTCTTTCGTATCGCTGGCTGGACTCGAGCGGGGGCGTGATTGCAACTAGCGCGGAGAATATTCCGTTGCCTATTAACTTCGTCGCACCGAGGCAAGTTCTGCCGCTTTCCATGCATGTCGTTGCACCCAGTGTTAGCGGACGGTTCAAGCTTGTTCTGACGCTGTCCAGAGATGGCGAAAAATGGCCAGAGGAGCAGGGATTCCAGCCACTGACACTCATGCTCGAAGTCGAGGATCCTGACGGACCGAGGTTGTATCGCGGCGCAGATATCCGTTTGTGCACGCACGCTGGGCGGCGCGGTCGCGGTGTGATGTCGAGTGTCGGCCAGGAGGGGTATCTGCTATTTGGTCCGTATGCGTCGTTGTCCCAGGGGCGATATGTCGTCAGTCTCGAAGGTTGCTACGCACTTATTGATAGCGCTTGGATAGATGTGAGCTGGGGGCGTGGAGGATACGTGCTAATGCGGCACGAAGTTATCCCGGGTGAGAGGGACGGAGAGATCGCGGCGTTCGGGTTCGAGCTTGTAACGCCAATCACTGATCTTGAGATCCGCGTATGGGTACCATCGAGTGCCGACATGCGTGTAGACACCCTTCGAATTGTGCCAATCAGCGCTTGATATGCCGGACGGCCGTTGTGCAGGTCTTGTTGTTTATTTATCGCTTGGCACGGTGCGCTAGCGCATATATGCTGCGTGGAGTTACCCCTGTAGCCTAGGACATTTGGACGCCGTTAGATAGATGACGCTGCTGTGTGCCTGAGCTTGCGAGGCGAGCGGTATTCCATGGCTTTGCCTGGACAAACGCAGTGACCGGACGCGAGAGCGCCGTTGGCGCGTCCGGCCTGTCCATATAAGTGACGCAGGTTCGGGGAATTTCGACGGGTTCCACGTAATGACTAAGCTTACTGATAGGCACAAGACTATCCGCTATTTTAAGGGAGTCCCTTACCTGTCCTCAGATACATGGGGCCGCTCCACTGCGTAAGAGAGCGGCTATGCCGATGCGATGTGTCATTGAGGTGATATCAGTCGCTCTCAGCTATCTGCCGAAATGCTCAGTTTCGAAACGTACTGGCTAAGGCGGTGCGCGCTGCTTTCGACTGAAAATCAGCACTGAATCAGTTTGCTCTCCTGTTCGGAGAGCGATTTATGCTGGCGTGCGGATAATCCGCTGTTTAACCGCCCTCGCCCACCAAAATGCAGGCAGGTTCATTTTTGGTCGAGATCATTGGCTAACATCCGTCGAGACGAACGAAAAATCAGGCAATGATCCCGTATAAGGATCAAGCTTGAGGTGTCTAATTAAACCTGCTATTCACCCAATATTGACCGCCATCGATTGTTGTCATTCCGACAATTGATGTTAGATCAGCTCGATAAGACATTGTGACAGGGCGTTCCCGGAGCAAATGCCAGCCATGTTTGTGATAGCATTCCATCAGATCGCCTTCATTTTCGGCTATGCGTTCCAATGAACATG
>NZ_BCPP01000365.1:0-6364 GCF_016586125.1 Burkholderia sp. E168m23 | reverse complement strand
GCCCAGGAAGTGGCGGGCGTAGCGCGCGTTGATGTCCGACAGACGGAACAGCGTCAGGAAATCCGCGCAGTTGAAGTCGGGATCCCAGGCCGGGGCGCCGCAAATCTTCGCGCCGAGACGCAGGTAACCCTTGATCAGCGGCGGCGGTGCGACGACGGTGCCCGTCTGCAGTTCATCGACCGGCAGGGCCGTGTGCGGGAATGCGCGATACTCGGGCGCCGTCAGCGAGCTCGCCGACAGCGACTGGTACAGGTTCGCCGCGTAGTGGCCGCCGTCGGCCATCGACACGCTCGCGCAGCCGAGCATCGTCTCGTAGCCGTTCTGCATCATGTACGCGCCCAGACCGCCCCACAGCGCCATGATGACGGCGCCGCTGCGGTAGTCGCTGTGCACGCACGAGCGGCCGACCTCGACCATCTTGCCGCGCAGGTGCGTGAGGCGCGACAGGTCGAATTCGCCTTCGGCGTACAGGCGGCCGACACGCGCCGCCTGGTGCGGCGGCAGCACGCGGTACGTACCGACGACTTTCAGCGTGTCGAGATCGCGGACCAGCAGGTGGTCGCAATACACGTCGAACGGATCGACATCGAGACCGGACGGGCCGCTGACCTGCGCGCCCATCTCTTCGGCGAACACGCTGTAGCGCAGGCGCTGGGCTTCGCGCAATTCGTCTTCCGTACGCGCCCATGCGGCGCGCAGGCGATACTCCGATGTGACGGTTTCACTGGCGCGCGGCAGGTGGCGTCGCGACGTGTCGAGGGGCAGCGAGGCAAAAGGGAGCGTAGGCGTCGGCAGTTCTCGCATTAGGCTTTCCTGGTCGTAAGGAATAGGACGACATGCCCGCCAATGTAGTAACCGGCCGTGACCGTTATGTGGCACGACCGTGTCCTTTCAATGACGTGTCGCCGAATTGACTTTAGCAGAAAGCTTGCGAAACCGTACGATCAATCCCTTCAAACCAATTCAGGCGGGCTTTACACCAGTTCCGGCGTCAAAACCGCCCGCAATACGGCCTGCCGGCTGCCGTCGCGCGTGCGGCTCGCCAGCCACACGATTCCGCCCTTCTTGATGCTCCAGTTGTCGTCGCCGCCGGCGACCAGCTGCGCGGCCACGCTGCCGAGCGTCGGCTGATGGCCGACGATCACGACCGTCGGTGCGATACCGTCCGGCCAACCGGCCGCCGCCAGCACGTCGTCGACACTGCCGCCTGGCGCGAGGGCGTCGACGGTCCGGTACTGGTCGGTCAGCGCCTCGACGGTCTGCACGGTGCGCGCCGCCGGGCTCGCGAGAATCACGGTATTCGTCTCGAGCCGGCCGCGCAGCCATTTGGCCATCGCCTGCGCATCCTTGCGGCCGCGCACGGTCAATTGGCGCGCGAGATCGCTCGTCGCGTAGTCTTCGGCTTCGGCGTGGCGCCACAGGATCAGGTTCATCATGATGTTCTCCTTGCTTCGGCGAGCGCCCGCGCGCGCATGCGTGGGGGGCGGCCGATCATCCTGTGAATTGTCGCAAATCGCGGACCGCTCGCCGCCGCGGCATTTACCCGCATATCGTGATTGACCGATGCGGCCGTTCGACGTTATTATCTTTGGCTCGTCGGAGCGTAGCGCAGCCTGGTAGCGCATCTGATTTGGGATCAGAGGGTCGTAGGTTCGAATCCTATCGCTCCGACCAAGGAATCAAGGGGTTACGGTTGAACACCGTAGCCCCTTTTTCCGTTTACGGGTGTTTTTTACCGGCCCTTGAATCGCCCCGCCGTTTTCCGGGCTCGCCGCGATGCGGGCCAAGCCCGGCTCAACCGCCGCGTCGACGCACCCACGCCTCCACCACGAGTCCCGCGCACGGAACTTGCTGGAACACGCGATAATACGTGTGAAACAACCCGCAACCGCGCATGAAAAACAACGTTCTCAAGCCAGCCCTCTGCGCGTCGCTGCTCGTACTCGCGACCACCGCCGGCACCGCGTCGGCGAAAGCGCTCGACGACGCGCTCGACTGTCATTCGACCGGCCACAAGTTCGTCGCGCCGCTGCTCGCCGCCGGCGACATCCAGTCCGAGCCGATGCACGTCGAATCGAATTCGGTCAACGCGTTCCGCACGAACCGCTCGCTGACGGCCTACGGCTTCGGCGTCTACGTCGTGCTCGGTTACCAGGCGAACGATCCGATCTTCCGGCCGGGCGACGGCACGCCGATCGGCGACTGGGCCTACGGCGTCGTCGTGCGCGGCACGAAGAGCGCGGTCGAGGAAGCCGTGCGCAAGGCCGGCAGCGATGCAACCGTCAAGCAGGCGTTCCCGTTCCTGACCGCGATCGTCTGCTCGTCCGATTGAGCCGACCGTCGGTACCCGCGTTGGGTGGCCCTTGACGATCGTGCGGGGCGATACCTGACGAGCGCCTCACCCGCACATCCATCCACCCGGCGCCCGGAGCACCTCCCGGGCTCGCTATTGGCCCGTCACGCGCCGGTATAAACCACGCGATACGGGATACCGACCTTCTCCCACTCCGCCGCCTCCTGGCTGAGGCTGTAGTCGGTCAACGGGTTCTGCTCGACCCAGGCACTCGGCAGACGCACCTCGTACCCGCCCTTCTTCATCTGCGAAACGGAAATGTCGGGCAGCCCCGCATCGGTCCGGCGCCGGCACAGCAGCGCCGCGAGCCGCAGGCAGAACAGCAGCGGCCATTCGACCTCCCGCGCCTGCGACAGCTTGCCGAGCTTGCCCGCATGGCCGAGCACGAGCGCGGCAAGCCGCGCCTGGTCGGTACGCGAAAAACCCGGCATGTCCGCATTGCTCGCGATATAGGCCGAATGCTTGTGATACGCGCTGTGCGAGATCGACAGGCCGATCTCGTGCAATGCGGCCGCCCAGCCGAGGAACATCCGCCCTTCCTCGCGCGCTTCCTCGTCGTCTTCCTCGAGCTCGTCGTAAAAACGCGCGGCGAGCGCCCCGATCCGCTCGGCCTGTGCGCGATCGACGCCGTAGCGGCGTGTGAAACCCTCGACGGTCACCGCGCGCATGTCCTCGTGCTGGGTCCGGCCGAGCAGGTCGTACAGCACGCCGAGGCGCAGCGCGCCATCGGTCGTGTCGACGTAGTCGACGCCCAGTTCCTCGAACACCGCCAGCATGATCGCCAGGCCGCCCGCGAGTACCGGCACGCGGTCGGGCTTCAGCGCGATCAGCTTCAGCCGGTTGACGTTCTCCGACTTGATCAGCGCACGCTTCAGCCGCTCGAGGCCGCCGCGCGAAATGCCGTGCGTGATGCCCGGATCGTTGAAGCCGTTCGCCTCGACGAGCTCGGCGAGCGCGCGTGCGGTGCCGGACGAGCCGATCGCCTGGTCCCAGCCGGCCTTCTTGTATTCGCTCGAAATGATCTGGATCTCGCGCTTGGCCGCGAGTTCGGCCTGCCGCATCGTGTATTCGTCGACGTTGCCGGCCGGAAAGAAGGTGCGGCTATGGCTCACGCAACCGATATAGAGGCTCTCCATCACGATCGGCGTGTAGTGCGAGCCGATGATGAATTCGGTCGAGCCGCCGCCGATGTCGACGACGAGCCGCTTGCCGGCGCTCGCCGGTACCGAGTGCGCGGCGCCCGCATAGATCAGGCGCGCCTCTTCGCGGCCCGCGATCACTTCGATCGGGAACCCGAGCGCCGCCTCGGCCTCGCCGAGGAATTCGGCGGCGTTCTTCGCGACGCGCAGCGTGTTGGTCGCGACCGCGCGCACATGATCGGGATGGAAATCGCGCAGGCGCTCGCCGAACCGCTTGAGCGCCTCCCAGCCACGCTCCTGCGACGCGCGATCGAGCATCTTGTCGCTCGACAGGCCCGCGGCCAGCCGCACCGGCTCGCGCAGCGCGTCGACGGGATAGATCTGACTGCCCGCCGGCGTTTCCTCGACGCGCCCGACGATCAGCCGGAAGCTGTTCGAGCCGAGATCCACGGCAGCCAGCAAGTGGGGAGTTGTAACCATCAGAAGGGGGCTCCGTGCGCGTTCTTCCGCGGCAGCCGTTCCTCCGGCAACCGCGGGCGATCAATCAAAGGCGACATTTTAAGCGTGGAACGCTTGCCGTTGCCACGCTTCACGGGCATGCACACTGCTCGATTCCATATAGCCGAAACATTTATGCGACGAAAGGGTTACGGCGTAGAATTTCCCGATATAAAACCATTATTGTCATCAGCACGTCATCGTACCGTGAGAGTTTCCGAGCGTCCTTTCGAATCATCGCCTGAATTACCTCCTACTCTGCCGATGTCCGTCCGTTACCCGCTTCTCAACCGTGAACTCGGCATCCTCGGTTTCAACGAGCGCGTGCTGGCCCAGGCGGCCGATCCGCAAGTCCCGTTGCTCGAGCGCCTGCGCTTCATCTGCATCACCAGCAGCAATCTCGACGAATTCTTCGAAGTCCGGATGGCCGGCCTGCAGGAACAGATCCGCGACAACCCCGGCGCGCTGACGCCCGACGGCATGTCGCTGCAGCACGCTTACGATCTCGTCGTCGAACGCGCGCAGCGGCTCGTGCATCGACAGTACACGATGCTGCACGAAACCGTGCTGCCGGCGCTCGAACAGGAAGGCATCTACTTCCACGCGAGTGACTCGTGGAACGACGAGCAGCTCGAATGGGCGCGACGCTACTTCCTCGACGAACTGCTGCCGGTGCTGACGCCGATCGGCCTCGATCCGGCCCACCCGTTCCCGCGCGTGCTGAACAAGAGCCTGAACTTCGTCGTCGAGCTCGAAGGCCGCGACGCGTTCGGCCGCCAGGCCGTGATGGGCATCGTGCAGGCGCCGCGCGCGCTGCCGCGCGTCGTGCGCATGCCGCATGCGCTGTCGGGTTTCGAGCACGGCTTCGTGCTGCTGAGCTCGTTCATGCAGCGCTTCGTCGGCGAACTCTTCCCGCAACTCGTCGTGAAGAGCTGCAACCAGTTCCGCATCACGCGCAACAGCGAGCTGTTCGTCGACGAAGACGAAATCACGAACCTGCGTGTCGCGCTGCAGGGCGAACTGCCCGCGCGCCACCTCGGCAACGCGGTGCGCCTCGAAGTGTCGGCCGACACGCCGCTGCACATCGTGCGGCGCCTGCTCGAGGAAAGCGAACTCGGCGACAAGGACTGCTATCGCGTGGCCGGGTCCGTGAACCTCGTGCGCCTGATGCAGATTCCCGATCTCGTCGACCGCCCGGACCTGAAGTTCACGCCGTTCACCGCATCGACCCCCGCGGTAATCGCCAACGCGCCGACGATGTTCGACGCGATCGACGCCGGCGACATCCTGCTGCACCACCCGTACGAGAGCTTCCAGCCCGTGCTCGAACTGCTGCAGCAGGCCGCGAGAGACCCGAGCGTCGTCGCGATCAAGCAGACGATCTATCGCACCGGCACCGACTCGCCGCTGATGGACGCGCTGATGGAAGCCGCGCGCAACGGCAAGGAAGTGACCGTCGTCGTCGAGCTGCTCGCGCGCTTCGACGAGGAAACCAACATCAACTGGGCGTCGCAGCTCGAAGCCGTCGGCGCACATGTCGTGTACGGCGTGGTCGGCCACAAGTGCCACGCGAAGATGATGCTGATCGTGCGACGCGTCGTGCAGGCCGGCAAGGCGTCGCTGCGCCGCTACGTGCATCTCGGCACCGGCAACTACCATCCGCGCACCGCACGCCTCTACACCGACTTCGGGCTGATGACGGCCGACCAGAAGATCTGCGAGGACGTGCATCACGTGTTCCAGCAACTGACCGGGATCGGCGGCGAACTGACGCTGCACGAGCTGTGGCAGTCACCGTTCACGCTGCATCCGCGCATCATCGAGTCGATCCGCGCGGAGATCGACAATGCGCAGGCCGGCAAGCGCGCGCGCATCGTCGCGAAAATGAACGCGCTGCTGGAACCGTCGGTGATCGCCGCGCTGTACGAAGCGTCGCAGGCCGGCGTCAAGGTCGATCTGATCGTGCGCGGCGTCTGCGCGCTGAAGCCCGGTGTGCCGGGGCTGTCGGAAAACATCACGGTGCGCTCGATCGTCGGCCGCTTCCTCGAACACCACCGCATCTACTATTTCCATGCGGGCGGCGCCGAGGACGTCTATCTGTCGAGTGCCGACTGGATGGACCGCAACCTGTTCCGCCGCGTCGAAGTCGCGTTCCCGATCCGCGAGCGCAAGCTGAAGCGGCGCGTGATCGCCGAGGGGCTGTCGGTGTGCCTCGGCGACAACCAGTCGGCATGGCAGATGCACAGCGACGGCCATTATCGCCGGCGCCGCACCGGCAAGACGATCCGCAACGCTCAGCTCGGGCTGCTCGCGAAGTTCTGCTCGTGAACCGTCGGCGCGATGCAGATCGCGCCGACGCATCGCCATGAAAAAA
>NZ_BCPP01000364.1:0-6369 GCF_016586125.1 Burkholderia sp. E168m23 | reverse complement strand
CCGATAGCCCATCCGGTTGCTGTTCGCGGTGACGAGCCATTCCTCATCCCAGAACGCCTGCTGCGAATCGGCCGCGAACGACGCGTAATCGGGGCCCGGCAGCACGCGCACGGGCATCGCCCACGGCGCATGCACGGGGCGGTGACGGCGCGGCGGCTCGTCGACGCGCACGAACGCGCACCACGCCGGCGCCTTCACGCCGAATTCGGGCGCATCGGCCGCGAGGCAGCCCGCGCCGGCCGGCGGCACGCCGACCGGAAGCCGGTCGCCGTCGCGCAACGTGCGGCCGCCGAGGCCGCCGAAGCGCGACGCGAGATCGGTGCTGCGCGAGCCGAGCATCGGCAGCACGTCGATACCGCCCGCGATGCACAGGTAGCCGCGCATGCCGCGTTTCGCGGCCGGCAGCACGAGCGTCTGCCCGGCGCCGACCGGCAGGCTCCACCACGAATGCACGGGCTGGCCGTCGAGCGTCGCGCCGAACTCGGTGCCGGTGATCGCGATGCGCGTGGCGCGCGTGAAGCGGAACGTGGCGGGGCCGATCGTGATTTCGACGGCCGCCGCGTCGGGGCGGTTGCCGACCAGCCGGTTGCCGACTTCGAGCGCGAGGCCGTCGAGTGCGCCGCCCTGCGCGACGCCGAGATGGCGCGTGCCGCGGCGGCCGAGATCCTGCACGGTCGACAGCGGGCCGGCCCGCACGACCTCGATGGTGCCCGGTGCGTTGCTCTGGGTCATCGTGCGTCGACTCCCGCAATGGTGAAGCGCACGCGGTCGCCGGGCAGCAGCAGCGTCGGCTGCGGCCGCGCCGGATCGAACAGCACCTGCGACGTGCGGCCGATCAGTTGCCAGCCGCCGGGCGACGTGGCCGGGTAGATGCCGGTCTGCGCGCCGCCGATGCCGACCGAGCCGGCCGGCACCTCGAGGCGCGGCGCCGCGCGGCGCGGCATGTGCAGCGCGGCGTCGAGGCCGCCCAGATACGCGAAGCCCGGCTGGAACCCGACGAAGAACACGACGTAGGCGCCGGCCGCGTGGCGCGCGACGACCTCGTCGGCCGACAGGCCCGTGTGGGCGGCGACGGCCGCCAGGTCGGGGCCGGCGGCCCCGCCGTACTCGACCGGGATCTCGACCTCGCGGCCGTCCGCGTGCTCGACGTCGGCGGTTTCCCACGCGTCGCGCAGCGCGGGCGTGAGCGAGTCGGCCGTCGCGGCGAGCGCGTCGAACACGATGGTCAGGTTGTTCATGCCGGGGACGACGTCGATCACGTCGGGCCACGCGCGCGCGGCCTCGGCCACGGCCCAGACGCGGCGCTGGCAATCGAGCGTGGCGGGCGGCGGCACCTCGCAGACGAGGGCGGCATCGCCGAGCGGATAAATGCGGGGTTGCGTCATCGGACTGGCACGGTTCGGACGGCAATGTTAGCGCACATTGTCAATAAAATATCGACAACTTCTCAATAAGCGTTTTCGCCTAGCTCGTAGGCCGGGGCTTCTGGCGTACACTCGGGCACATCCTGTCATCCGGCTTGCGCCGCCTTTCCATGAAGCGTCCTGCGACCAAGATCGTGTCATCCGAACACCTCGTTTCCGATTCGAGCGCGGAGCTGTCGGAGCTCGAATACGGGCTCATCATGGCCGGCAACGCGTTCAACCGCTGGATGGTGCGCTGCATGTCGGCGGCGGGCGCGAAGGACATGACGGCGGTCGAGGTCTCGCTGTTGCATCACGTCAGCCATCGCGAACGCAAGAAGAAACTCGCCGACATCTGCTTCGTGCTCAATATCGAGGATACGCACGTCGCGACCTATGCGCTGAAAAAACTGATCGCCCGCGGCTATGTGAAGAGCGAGAAGAACGGCAAGGAAGTGTTCTTCTTCGCGACCGACGCGGGCCGCGACCTGTGCCTGAAGTACCGCGAGGTCCGCGAGCATTGCCTGATCGAGACGCTGAAGGACAGCGGCCTCACCAACGAGCAGATCGGCGACGCGGCGCAGTTGCTGCGCCACGCATCGGGCCTCTACGACACGGCCGCGCGGGCGGCGGCGTCACTGTAAACGATCGCGGAAACGGTCGGTCGCCGCGACACGCTCGCGGCAAGCCGCGACGATCGCGGCGCCGCCCACGTCATCATTCGGCGGCCGGGTAAAGCGCACCGTCGGTGACGATCCAGCGCAACGCGAGATCGTGCGCTTCGGCCGGCAGCGCATCGACGCGGCACGCTTCGTACGCGATGCCGACCGTCACGGGCAGCGTGTCGCCCGGCCAGGCAGCGAGCGTGCGGTCGTAGTAGCCGCCGCCGTAGCCGAGCCGGTAGCGCTGCGCATCGAATCCCACGCAGGGAATCAGCAAAAGATCGGGCACGACGACGATTCCCGACGTGGGTTCGGGAATCCGGTGATGACCTTCGCGCATCGGCGTGTGCGCATCCCATGCATGGAAGGCGAGCGGCGTGTGACGTTCGCCGATCACCGGCAGCGCGGCGCACCGGCCGGCGCCCGCCGCACACCATGCGAGCACCGCGTCGCGCGCATCGAATTCGCCCGGCAGCGGCCAGTAGAACCCGACCGTGCGCGGCGCCAGACGGTCGAGCAACGTGCGCAGCCGCGCGTCGAGCGCGGCGTTCGCGGCGGGTTGCGACGCGGCGTCGCGACGGGCGCCGGACAGCGTTTTGCGCAGCGCAACCTTCGGGTTCGGCACAGGGTTGCGTGCTATGCTTTCGCTCACTTCGTGCTCCATTCAAAACGATGTCGAACAGCCTTTTCCGAGTATATCGCGCGGTCGCGCTGGCGCTTTCCGCCGCCGCGCTCGTCGCGGGCACGGCCGCATGTGCCGCACCGAACGACGACACGCTCGCCGGGGATGACCAGATCTTCGTGCAGCTTCGCGAAGCCGCACGCCGCAACGACGCCGCGAAGGCCGCGCAGCTCGCGTCGATGATCCCGAACTATCCGGTGCCGTCCTACGTCGAGTATTTCCAGATCAAGCCGCAGCTGTTCGATTCGACGGGCCGCGCGCGCGTCGATGCGCCGGACGCGCCCGTGCAGTCGTTCCTGCAGCGCTACGATGGCCAGGCGATCGCCGATCGCCTGCGCAACGACTACCTGCTCGTGCTCGGCGCGCGCCACGACTGGCGCAATTTCGACGACCAGTACAAGCGCTTCGTGCTCGACGACGACACGCAGGTCAAGTGCTATGCGCTCGAATCGCGCGCGGCGCGCAACGAGAACGTCGCCGATGCGGCGCGCGCGCTGCTCGTCGAGCCGAAGAACTACGGCGATGCGTGCGTCGACCTGATCACCGCGCTCACCGTCAATCAGCAGTTCACGAGCGACGACGTGTGGCAGCAGGCGCGCCTCGCGTACGAGCAGAACTACACGACGCTCGGCGGCAAGATCGTCGACGCGCTCGGCCCGCGCCCCGTTGGCTTCGACCAGGCGACGAGCGCGCCGCCGCTGTATCTCGCGCGCGGCGTCGGGCCTGACGCCGCGTCGCATCAGCTCGCGCTGATCGCGCTCGGCCGCATGGCGCGCAACGATCCGGACGCGGCCGCCGGGATGCTGACGACGGTCGCGCCTTCGCTGACCAAGCAGGAACAGGCGATCGCGTGGGGCGCGATCGGCTACCAGGGCGCGATCAAGCGCTCGCCGATGGCGTCGGTCTGGTATGCGAAGTCGGCGAACGCGCCGCTGTCGAACCCGGGCTACGAATGGCGCACGCGCGCCGCGCTGCTCGCCGGCAACTGGCCGATGGTGCGCTGGTCGATCGAGCAGATGCCGCCGTCGCTGCGCAACGATCCGGCGTGGATCTACTGGCACGCGCGCGCGCTCAAGCAGAGCGGCGACACGCTGCAGGCGAACCAGGAATTCGAGCAGGTCGCGGGCCAGTTCAACTTCTACGGGCAGTTGGCCGGCGAAGAGCTCGGCCAGCGCACGACGATCCCGCCGCGCACGAAGGTGAGCGACGCCGAGATCGACGCGATGGGCAAGATTCCGGGCTTCGCGCTCGCGCAGCGCTTCTATGCGCTGAACCTGCGCCTCGAAGGCAATCGCGAATGGAACTGGCCGCTGCGCGGGATGACCGATCGCCAGCTGCTCGCGGCCGCCGAATACGGCAAGCGCGTCGAGCTGCTCGACCGCACGGTCAACACGGCCGACCGCACGAAGGCCGAGCACGACTTCACGCTGCGCTATCCGTCGCCGTACCGCACGACCGTCGAGCGCTACGCGCAGTCGACGGGCCTCGACGTCGAGTGGGCGTACGGGCTGATCCGCCAGGAATCGCGCTTCATCATCAGCGCGCGTTCGTCGGTGGGCGCGGGCGGCCTGATGCAGCTGATGCCGGCGACGGCCCAGATGGTCGCGAAGAAGCTCGGCATGGGCACGATCTCGCGTGCGCAGATGCATGACATCGACACCAACATCCAGCTCGGCACCTGGTATCTGGCGGACATCTACAACAACTTCGACAGCTCGCCGGTGCTCGCCACCGCCGGCTACAACGCGGGCCCGGGCCGGCCGCGCCAGTGGCGCCAGGTGTTGACGCAGCCGGTCGAAGGCGCGATCTTCGCGGAGACGATTCCGTTCAACGAGACGCGCGACTACGTGAAGAACGTGCTGTCGAATACCGTCTACTACGCGGCGCTCTTCGAGGGCAAACCGCAGTCGTTGAAGAAACGTCTAGGCATGATCTCGCCCTGATACACGAACTGCCGCGCGAGACGCGGCAGTGTTCTTTTTAGGACTCGAACAATGGATCGCCAGACCGTCGCGCTGCTGGGCGGCACCGGCTTCATCGGCAGCCGGCTCGTCAGTGCGCTGATCGATGCCGGCAAGCACGTGCGGATCGGTACGCGGCGGCGCGACCACGCGCGCCACCTGCAGATGCTGCCGGTCGACATCGTCGAGCTCGACGCGCTCGATACGCGCACGCTCGCACGCTTCGTCGCCGGCGCGCACGCGGCGATCAACCTGGTCGGCGTGCTGCACGGCGGCCGTGGCACGCCGTACGGGCCGGGCTTCGAGCGCGCGCACGTCGCGCTGCCGGCCGCGCTGGCGACCGCCTGCAGCGAGGTCGGCGTGCGGCGCCTGCTGCACATGAGCGCGCTCGGCGCCGATTCGCACGGCGCGAGCATGTACCAGCGCTCGAAGGGCGACGGCGAAGCCGCGCTGCATGCGGTCGCGGCCACCGATTCGCTCGCGCTGACGATCTTCCGTCCGTCGGTCGTGTTCGGCCCCGGCGACGCATTCCTCAACACGTTCGCGAACCTGCAGCGCACGGTACCCGTGCTGCCGCTCGCGATGCCCGACGCGCGCTTCCAGCCGGTGTTCGTCGGCGACGTCGTGCGCGCGTTCGTCAACACGCTCGATCTCGTCGGCGCGCACGGCAAGACCTACGAACTCGGCGGCCCGACCGTCTACACGCTCGAGCAACTGGTGCGCTACTGCGGCACGCTGGTCGGCCGGCAGGCACGCATCGTGCGGCTGCCCGACGTGCTTGCGCGGCTGCAGGCGAGCGTGTTCGAATGCCTGCCGGGCGAGCCGGTGCTCACGCGCGACAATCTCGCGACGATGTCGGTGCCGAACGTGCTGTCGGGGCCGCTCGCGCCGGAACTCGGGCTCTCGCCCGCGAGTCTCGAAAGCATTGCGCCCGCGTATCTCGGCGAAGCGACGACGCGCTCGCGGTTCGACTGGTTCCGCTCGCGTCGCTAATACCCGCGGGGTGCCGCCGGTCGGCGCCTTTCTTTTCCTTTTTCGCATTTTCCGGAACCCCGTCATGAAGCTCGTCATTGGAGACAAGAACTACTCGTCGTGGTCGATGCGGCCGTGGCTGCTGCTCGCGCATTTCGGCATCCCGTTCGACGAGATCGTGGTCGAGCTGCGTCGCGACGACACGGCCGCGCGCATCCGCGAATACTCGCCGACCGGCAAGGTGCCGTGCCTCGTCGACGATCACGGCTTGGCGATCTGGGATTCGCTCGCGATCGCCGAGACGCTCGCCGAGCGCTATCCGCAATTCCCGATGTGGCCGGCCGACCCGCTCTCGCGCGCGCATGCGCGCTGCGTGTCCGCCGAAATGCATTCGGGCTTCGCGGCGCTGCGCACGCAGATGGGCATGAGCATCCGCGCGTCGATGCCGGGGCGCGGCGCGACGCCCGATGCGCTCGCCGACGTCGCGCGCATCGACGCGCTGTGGAGCGAATGCATCGAGGCGTCGGGCGGGCCGTTCCTGTTCGGCGAATTCGGGATCGCCGATGCGATGTATGCGCCGGTCGTGATGCGCTTCAACACGTATGCGCCGGCGCTGTCGCCGGAGGCGGCCGGCTATGCGGCGCGGGTGACCGCGCTGCCGGCCTGCAGCGGTGGATCGATGCCGCGCG
>NZ_BCPP01000363.1:0-6371 GCF_016586125.1 Burkholderia sp. E168m23 | reverse complement strand
TTGTACGAATCCGTGTTGAGAATCGGATTGGCGAGAACCGCGGCAAAGCCGCCGGGATCGTTTTGCATGGCTAGAGCTCCTCTAGGCCGTTGAAGTGCCGCCGCGTCTGTCGCGGCGGACCGGATGCGGGGAATCAGCGCGTCACAGCTTCCCCAGGAAGTGATACGCGATGTCGAAGTGATCCTCGAACATCACGTTGCGCATCTGCGCGAATTCGTTGAGCGGGACCCAGCGCGCCTTGTCGGCGTCGTCGCTGCCCTTCACGCGCGGCAACTCGCCGGTCGGGAAGTTGAACAGGCACGCATGCGTGATCGTGCGGCCGCGCAGCGAACGCGTCGGGTGATCGAACACCTGGCGATCCTTGATCGAGCCGCGCAGCACGGGCTCCGGCAGCTTGAGGCCGGTTTCCTCGCGCAGCTCGCGGATGCACGCCGCATCGAGCCGCTCGTCCTGGTTCACGAAGCCGCCCGGCAGCGCCCACAGGCCGCGGCCCGGTTCGCTGCGGCGGCGCACGAGCAGGATATGCCCCGAATGCACGACCACCGCGTCGACCGTCACGAACGTGACCGGATACGGCGCGGCCGCCCACGCCTTGCGATACGCGGCGATGAATTCGGCTTCCGACTTCAGTTGCGCGAATTCCGGCTGCGTGCGAAAACGCTCGAGCCAGCCGAACACGGGTTCCGGCACGGCCCACTGCACGAAGCTGTTGGTGCGTTCGGCGAAATACTGGTCGCGGATCTCGGTGGCGGAAATGTCTTCCGTCGCGTCGACGTCGACGAGCTCCCATTGCGGGAACATCCGCAGGTAATACGACGTGGCGTCCTTCTCGTGGCCGATCAACCCGACCTTGCGTTGCGCGACGTCGCCGAGCGCGACGGCCACCGCATCCTGCACCCAGCGCACCCAGTCGCCGTCGTTGTAGGTCGAATCCTGCAGCGGGGCGATCGTCACGCGATCGCGCTCGGACGCGTCCAGCAACGAAGCCAGCATCTGGCGGCGCTCGTCGAACGAGAACGGGTCCTTGATGGTGCGGGGCTTGTCGGTCGACCCGATCAGCACGCACACGCGTTCGGCCCGACTCAGTGCCGACTTCAGCACGTTCAGGTGACCACGATGCGGAGGCTGGAAACGACCAATGAAAACGAGCGCGTCGAAGCGCCGGTTCTGTTGCGTACTCATGAGGCTCCCTCAAGAGATTGAAACGCTCCGGGTCTGTCCCGAAGGGTTGGGATAAATCCTAGGGGAATTCCCGAGATGCGTCAATCGCGCTCGTTCGAGCGCATGCTCGACTTGACGAAGTCTGACGAAACACAGGTTATTGGCGCGGTACACTCGATTTCATGCCAATCCGCGCGCCCACCCTCATGAGGATCTCAGTCAGCCGGACCGTCGGCGTCGACCGCAGGCGCCTGTTCACGTGGTCGCAGGACTACGGACGGCGGCTCGTGTGGGACAACTTCCTCAGCGACGCCTATCTGCTCGACGGCACGACCGCCGATGTCGGCGTCGACGCGTTCTGCCGCAGCCAGTCGGGCGCGACGATGGTGTCGCGCTACATTTCATACCGTCCGCCGCAGGTCGCCGCCGTCGAAATGGTCGAAGGCCCGAAGGTGCTCCAACGCTTCAGCGGCAGCTGGAACTTCGTCGAGCACACGCCCGGGTCGACCGAGGTGAAGTTCACGTACCACTTTCGCGCGCAGCCGTCGTGGCTGCGCTGGCTGCTCGAACCGCTGATCGGCGCGTTCTATCTCGTGCAGACGCGCCGGCGTCTCGATTCGTTCAAGCGCTGGGCCGAAGCCGAAGCGCTGCCGCGCTGACCGGTATGCGCCGGCGGCCGCGCCGCCCGCTATTTGCCGGATTCACCGAGCCGGGGAAACGACCGGCGGCCGCCATCCCGACGACCCGCCGTGGCCGATGCACGGCACGCGGCATCCTGGCTCATGCCAGCGCACTGCCGCGCGCCACCTGCTGCCGAACCTGCGCATGCGTGCCGAGCGCCGCCGCGATCGCATCGACTGCATCGGCCGCGCGCGCCGCGCCGCACATGAACGCATCGACGGCCGCGAAGCGATGCTCGGGCCACGTATGGATCGTGATGTGCGACTCCGCCAGCAGTACGACACCCGTCACGCCATGCTCGCCGCCGAAATGATGGAAGTGCGCGCCGATCACGCGCGCGCCGGCCCGTTGCGCCGCATCGGTGAGGATCGCTTCGAGCCGCGCGGCGTCGCGCAGCAGCGCCGCATCGATGCCCGCCAGGTCGGCCAGCACGTGCGAGCCGAGCGTCGCGCACGGCGGCGCGATCCCGTCGCGCGCAGTCATTTGTGCGACCCGTACGACGAGTAACCGCTGCGCGCCGACGAGCTGCCCCACCCGCCGCCGCCCGAACCGCTGCCGCCGATCGATGCGCAGCTGAACAGCGTGACGACGATCAGGCCGTAGACGCCGTAGAGGATGTACCGGATCACGCGTTGCCCCCGTCCGACGCAAACCGCTTCCACAGCCATTCCGGCAGCCACAGCACCAGCAGGCCGACCAGCACGTAGACGGAGCGGCCGGTGAACGAGAACAGCGAACCGAGGTTGAAGATCACGAGCAGCGCGCTGAACATGAACGGCAGCGGCGCGAAACTGTGCGGCCCCTTGCTGCCGAACAGACCCATCGATTCGGTCGCGCCCGTGGCGGCCGTCGTGGCCGCGGCCAGCGCCGGCGTGCCGAAGCGTTCGGCGAGCGCGCCGCCCGACAGCGGTCGCGCACGCGACCAGACGATCTCCGCGTCACTGCGCTCGCGCGTCAGCTTGTCCTTCTGCCAGCCGTAGTCGATGATCGACGTGCGATCGCCCGCCTGCACGCGCCAGTTGAATGCCCCGACCACGTAGACGACCTCCGATTCGTATTCCTCACGCAGCCGGTAGGTCTTGCCGCCTTCGGTCACGTTGCCGGATTCGCTGCCGATCGTCGGCCAGTGGTCGAGCACCTGCACGCGTTCCCAGCGCCCTTCGCTCTGCACGAGCCACAGGAAACCGCGTTTCGGGTTCAGCAGCAGGTATTCGTCCCACGTCTCGTCGTCGCCCGGCACGCGGCAGCGCATCATGCCGATCACCGTGTACTTCACGCCGTCGAACGTGCCGATCGCGCCGAGTTCGAGCGCGCCCTTCACCGATTCGAGCTTGCGCCGGGCCGCGAACACGGTCTGCTGCTCGGCCGTGCACTGCACGCCCGCGTGGCAACTGCCGCACACGACGTAGTCGGCCACGTTCGGCGCATACGACAGCGGCGCGCCGCAGCTCGGGCACGCGAACGGCACCAGCTCCGCGCCGCGCTTCTCGCGCGTATCGTTTTCGATGTCGCGCAGCCCCGTGAACGCGAGCGCGTCGAATTCCAGCGCCTCGCCCGCGTAGACGGCCGGGCTGCCGCCGTTCGACCCGGCGTCGGAATAGTCGCAGGTCGCGAATGCATTGCCCGTGCGCAGGTCGGCGACGCGCGCCTCCCAGCCGGCATCGACGCGAAACGGCAGTTCGCCGTCACCGCCCGTGCAGCGCGCGGTACGCACGTCCGACACCAGATACGCGCGGCCGCCGTGGTCGATCCGCATGCCCGGTTCGAGCGTGTCGAATGCGGGCCACGCGCCGCCCGACGCATCGTCGGGTTCGCGCACCGTGATCGCGTACTGCCCCGACGCATCCGACAGCCAGCCGAACGCGCCGTCGTCGAACACGACGTACCACTCGCTCCACGCGCCGGCGTCGTAGGTCATCTGGATGCGGCCGAGCACCGTGAACGCGCGCTTGTCGTAGCGCCCGGCCGTGCCGATCTGGATCGGCGATGCATCGTCGAGCACCGTCGCCAGTTCGCCGATGCGCTCGACCTCGGTGCCGCGCTTGAGCAACGTACTACGGCAAAACGCGCAGACGGCCATCACCGCCGCGGCCGAGCGAAACTCGACCGGCGCGCCGCACTGGGGGCACGAGGTACGGAACATGCGTGCCGCTTACCGGGTGAGCTTCGCGAGGATCTCGGCCTTCGCGCGCGAATATTCGTCTTCGGTCACGAGGCCCTTGTCGAACAGTGCCTTCAGCTGCTCGAGCCGCTGCACGTAATCAGTGCTCTCGGCCGCTGCGGCGGCCACCGGCGCGGCAACGGGCGTGGGCGGTGCGGCCTGCGCCGGTTGCGCGGCGCCCGCGATCTGGCCAGCCATCGCCTGCCCGATCGCCGCACCCGCGGCGAGCCCCGCGCCGACCCCGGCGATGCCGCCCGGGTTCTGCGCGGCGAGCGGAATCGCCTGCGCGGTCTGGTATTGCGTGGCGCGCGCGAGATCGCCGGCCATCCCGGCACCGATCCGCAGGTCGAGCGCCTTTTGCAGCTTGGCCGGCAGCGACACGCTCTCGACCGCGAACGCGTCGAGCGCCAGCCCGTAACGCGTGAACACCGGCACCAATGCCTCGGCGACGCGCTGCGACAGCAGCGACTGGTTCGCGGCCATGTCGACGAACGGCACGTCGGCCGAGCCGAACGTCGTGCTCATCGCGGTGACGACCAGATTGCGCAGTTGCTGCTCGAGATCGTCGACCGTGTATGCCGCGCGCGTGCCGCTCACCTCGCGGTGGAACGCAGCCGCATCGACGATCCGATACGAATAGATACCGAACGCGCGCAGTTGCACGAAGCCGAATTCGCGGTCGCGGATCGTCACCGGCTGCGCGGTGCCCCAGCGCCGGCCCAGCTGCAGCCGCGTGCTGAAGAAATAGACGTCGGACTTGAAAGGCGACTGAAAGAATTTGTCCCAGTTCTTCAGGTTCGTGAGTACCGGCAGCGTGCGCGTTTCCAGCGTGTAGAGCCCCGGCTGGAACACGTCGGCGACCTTGCCCTCGTTGACGAAGATCGCGACCTGGGTTTCGCGCACGGTCAGCTTGCCGCCGTACTGGATTTCCTGGTCTTCCATCGGATAGCGCCAGGCCAGCACGCCGTCGGTGTCTTCCGTCCATTGCAGGACGTCGATGAACTGCTTGCGGATGAATGAACCCAGACTCATGTCGGTCTCCTCGAAACGCGTGGTGCGTCAGGTCAGGCAGGCGGCATTGATGATGCCGACGACGAGCGACGCGGTGCCCATCAGGCCGCCCATCGCGACGTTGCGATCCTCGATCGCATGATTCATGCCGGGCATCACGCGCGTCAGCACCGCATAGGTGATCAGTTGCACGATCATCGCGCCGACGGCCCAGATCACGACTTCGCCGAGCGTCGAGTTGTGCGCGATGCTGGATGCGAGCGTCAGGCAGAAACCGATCAATGCGCCGCCGAACGACAGCGTCGCGGCCGCGTTGCCGTCGCGGATCAGCGCCAGTTCGTCGAACGGGGTGACCTTCAGGTACACTGCCGCGAACACGAGAAGCAGCACGAACGCCGACAGTAAATGAACCGCATAAAGATAGGCACTATTCATTCTTTTCCTCGGATTTTGTGCTCGGTTCGCCGCCCCGTCGCCGGCCGGCCCGCACAGGGCCGCCAGACGAAAATCCGCGCCAGTATATCCACATTGCCGAACACTGCACAACGGATGCGCGATGCTGCATAAGCGTGCACTCGTCCTGTCGATTCTCGTGCTCGCGTCGTGCGGGCTCGGCTACGAACTGATCAGTAGCGCGCTGTCGAGCTATCTGCTCGGCGACTCGATCCTGCAGTTCTCGTCGGTGATCGGCTGCTACCTGTTCGCGATGGGAATCGGCTCGTGGCTCGCGAAGTTCGTCGAGGACGACGACGTGCTCGACCGCTTCGTCGACATCGAGCTGCTCGTCGGCCTGCTCGGCGGCGTGTCGGCAGCGCTCCTGTTCGTGGTGTTCGCATGGCTCGCCGCGCCGTTTCGCGCGGCGCTTTACGCACTGGTGCTCGCGCTCGGCCTGCTGATCGGGATGGAGATTCCGCTCGTGATGCGCGCGTTCCAGCAGCGGCGCCAGGCGTTCCGCCATACCGTCAGCGAGGTGCTGACCTTCGACTATCTCGGCTCGCTCGCCGTGTCGCTGATCTTCCCGCTGGTGCTCGCGCCGCGCCTCGGCCTGCTGCGTACGAGCTTCCTGTTCGGTCTCCTGAACGCATTCGTCGCATTGTGGACGACCCACCTGTTCCGCGACGAGATCCGCAACGTGCGCGGCAAGCTGATGCGTGCGTCGCTCGTGATCGGGCTGCTGGTCGCCGGGTTCGCGCTGTCGGATCGCATCACGCACTGGGCCGAACACGGCGTGTACGGCGACGAGACGATCTACTCGGAAACGACGCCGTACCAGCGCATCGTGCTCACGCAGTGGCACGACGACATGCGGCTGTACCTGAACGGCAACCTGCAATTCTCGTCGCGCGACGAGCACCGC
>NZ_BCPP01000362.1:0-6379 GCF_016586125.1 Burkholderia sp. E168m23 | reverse complement strand
GAAGGGGCAGATCGCCGACATGCGCCAGCGCCGCAACGATCTGAACGCACGCTCGAACATCCTGCAGGCGAAGCAGGAAATCGCGCAGGCGAAGGACGTCGCAGCCAGCGCGCTGGGCGGCATCGGCGGCAAGAACCTGTCCGAGGATTTCCAGAAGCTCGAGGACAAGGTCGCGCTGCAGAACGCACGCTCGGACGCACGCCTCAATTCGGCCGACACGTCGAGCGGCAAGGCGCTCGACGACAAGCTCGCCGCGCTGAACAAGGGCCCGTCGGTGGAAGATCGCCTCGCCGCACTGAAGAAGCAGCTCGATACGCCCGCGCAGTAACCCGCCGCGGGCCACCGCGCCGCGCCCCGGCCCGGGCGCGCGGCGCGAACCGATCGTCAGGAGACGGGCGCGTGCGCCCGGTTCGACCATGAAGAAATCTCTCGCCGCACTCGGCCTCTCGCTGATGTTGTTGTCGTCCGCCGCGTTTGCGGTCCCGTCGCTGCAGCAGGTCGAGCAATCGATCGCGCAGCGTAACTGGCAGCAAGCCGACACGCAGCTGTCGCAAGTCATCGATGCCCATCCGAACAACGCGCACGCGCGCTACCTGTATGCGCAGGTGCTGGACCGCGAGGGCCGCGCGTCCGACGCGCTCGCGCAACTGCAGCGCGCCAAATCGCTCGATCCGCAACTGAAGTTCACCGACGCGTCGCGCTTCGCGCAAACGGAGTCGCGCATTCGCGCCGACGCCGCGCGCGTGAGCGGCAACCCGCCGTCGGCCACGCAGGCCGGCACGCTGCAGCCGGGGCTCGCCCCCGCCGTCGCGCCGGCCGAGAAGCACGGTCCGTCGACCGGCATGTGGATCGGCCTCGGGCTGATCGTCGCCGTGATCGCGCTGGTGCTGCGCTGGACACTGCGGCGCGCGCGCACCACGGCCGACAACGGCCGCGCCGACGACGAGCGCCGCACGCAGCTCAAGCGTGCGACCGACGTGCTGAACGACATCCGGCCGCTCAAGCTCGATGCGAAGCTGTCGACGGCGCCCGGCGCCGCGGCGCTGACCGGCGAACTCGAAGCGATCGAGAACGACGCCCGCACGCTCGTCGAGACGCTGTCGAACGGCAAGAATCCGGTGCCGCCGTATCGCGTCGACGAGCTCGAACAGCGCCACGCCAGCGTGAAGGCGCGCGTCGAAGGCCGCCCCGACCCGGCCGCGCAGCCCGCGGCGCCGGCGAACGGCAGCGGCTCCGTGTACGCGCAGGAAGCCGATCGCATGACGGGCGCGCAAGGCCAGCCGTATCAGCAACAGCCCTACCCGCCGCAACAGCCCTATCCGCAACAGCAGCCGCCCGTCGTGATCCAGCAAGGCGGCGGTTTCGGCGGCGGCATGGGCGGGCTCCTGACCGGCGTGTTGCTCGGCGAAGCGATGTCGGGCGGCCGCGAACGCGTGGTCGAACGCGACGTGATCGTCGACGGCGACCACCGCAGGCAGGAAGCCGACCCGGGCTTCGATCTCGGCCGCGGCGACGATTCCAACTGGAGCGACGGCAGCGGCGGCGGCGGGATGGATCTCGGCAGCAACGACGACGGCTGGACCGACGACAACACCTGAGCCCCCGCACACCGGACGTCGACGTGCGCGTCGACGCCCGGCCTCCCCCGCCACGCCCGCCTGCATGACCGGCCGCGCCCGACGCGCGGATTTGTCAATCATTTCAAGATGGACTACCGGCAATGGGGCACGTTCGCTATCATGCGGCCATCGGCGTGCCACCGACCTCATTCGACGCAAAGCAATCCTGCGCGTCGCGGCACGCCTCCCTCGCCCCAACCAGGAGAAAGCCGCTCATGAGCATCATCAAGGAATTCAAGGAGTTCGCCGTCAAGGGCAACGTGATGGATCTCGCCGTCGGCGTGATCATCGGCGGCGCGTTCTCGAAGATCGTCGACTCGGTCGTGAAGGACCTCATCATGCCGGTCATCGGTGTGCTGACCGGCGGTCTGGATTTCTCGAACAAGTTCGTTCTGCTCGGCACCATCCCCCCGTCGTTCAAGGGTAATCCCGATTCGTTCAAGGACCTGCAGGCCGCGGGCGTCGCCGCATTCGGCTACGGCTCGTTCATCACGGTGGCGATCAATTTCGTGATCCTTGCGTTCATCATTTTCCTGATGGTGAAATTCATCAACAAACTGCGCAAGCCGGAAGAAGCCGCGCCGGCCGCGACGCCGGAAGACGTCGTGCTGCTGCGCGAGATCCGCGATTCGCTCAAGCAGCGCTGAGCGCCTCACGCGCCGCCCGCCAGGCCCGCCCCGTGCGGGCCTTTTTATTGCGCGCGCGATGCACCGCCGCATGCGGCGTATCTCACTTTTTTGTGACGAGCGAATGCACGCGCGGGAAAAGCAGGTCTATGATGGAGACTAAACGACAGTACGGGCGCCAAGACGCTGGCTGTGTCGATCATGGCGAGCAGGTCGACGGGAGACATTGATCGTCGTACTGCACGAATGCAGCATTTTCGTGTGCTATAAAGGATCGACATGCGGCGTACATAGCCGGGAGTGGGTCGCATGAAAGTGCCGCATTTCTTGCAATTGTTTTTGAGGCGAGTGTTTATGTCCTTCCCGAAAAAACGTCGGCGTGCGCCGCAGGATGGCCAGGAGTCGTTCCTCGCGGTCTTGCGCCACTCGAAACCGTTTGCCCAGCTCGACACCAAGATTGCCCGCGCCCGCGCGCAGGACGAACCCGTCCTCTATGCGCACGTGCTGCCCGGCCTCGACGTGCTCCTGTGCAGCGTGCGCGGCGCGCAGCCGCCGTATCCGGCCATCGCCGAGCTGCGCAAGCGCTGCATCGAATCGATCGCCAACGCGCTCGAGCAGCCGCTCGACGGCCTCGAGAACGGCGGATACTGGTACGAAGCGAACGGCTTCGGCTTCCTCGTCTTCGCCAGCCGTGCGCGTGCGCGCATCCTGCCCGAGTTTGGTGCAGGCACGAAGGCGAGCCTGCGCGGCGGCCTCGGCCGCCAGAACGCGGGCGACACGACACCCCGCTCGCTCGGCTGATCCGCCAGTCATTCGATGGGCCGCCTCCGCGCGGCCCATCTGCCATTCACACGCCCCGCTTGCCCGTCACGACACCTGCTGACGGCCGTTGTTCGGCCGCACGATGTCGATGAACGCGGCGAAATCGGCGCCGGCGAGCCCCTGCGCGGCACCCAGCCTCAGCACCTGCTGCACGGTGGCCGACACGGGCATCACCGCGCCCGTGTCGCGCGCGGCGTCGGCAACGGCATCGACATCCTTCTGAAATGTACTCAGCGCGCCGATCGGTGGATGGCCGCCCGACGTCATGCGCGGCACGAACGTCTGCAGCAGCACCGAATCGGCCCAGCCGCCGGCGAGCGCCTCGGCCAGGCGCGCGGCGTCGATGCCGCTCGCCTGTGCCAGCCCGACCGCCTCGGCGATCGCGGTCACCGTCGCGGTGACGATCGCCTGGTTGCACAGCTTCGCCGTCTGGCCCGCGCCCGCGTCGCCCATGTGCGTGATGCGCGACGCATACGTGTCGATCAGCGGGCGCACCGCGTCGAGATCGGCCGCGCGGCCGCCGGCCATCACCGCGAGCGTGCCGGCCTGCGCGCCCGGCACGCCGCCGGACACCGGCGCATCGACCCAGCCGACCCCGAGCGCGGCCGCGCGCGCCGCGTAATCGCGCGTGGCGGCAGGCGGAATGCTCGAATGATCGACGATGCGCTGCAGGCAGCGCGCGCTCGCGTCCCCGGAAAGCAGCCCGTGCTCGCCAAACACGACGTCGCCGACCGCACGACCGTCGAGCACGCACACGAACACCGTCTCGACGCGCTCGGCCAGCTCGCGCGGCGTGCCGACCACCTGCGCGCCGTCCTTCACCAGCGCCTCGGCCTTGTCGCGTGAGCGATTCCATACGCTGACGCGATGCCCGGCCGCCAGCAAATGCCGAATCATCGGCGCGCCCATCAATCCCGGTCCGCAAAATCCGACTTCCACGATGTTCCTCGTCTCCGATATGGGTTGCACTTGCCGCCCATCATACCTATCACTCAAGAAGCCGGGCACGCACGGCGCCGTAGCGGGACCGTAGCGGGACCGTAGCGGGACCGCTTCGGGACCGCGGCTTGCACCGGCAATACAGACCGATATCCCAGGGAGGCATCATGAGCGACCACGTGTACAAGTTGATCGAACTGACCGGTTCGTCGCGGCAATCGAGCGACGACGCGATTCGCAACGCGATCTCGAAAGCCGGCAAGACGCTGCACAACCTGCACTGGTTCCAGGTGACCGAAACGCGCGGCCACATCGAAGGCGATCAGGTCGTGCACTGGCAGGTCACGCTGAAGGTCGGCATGCGCATCGACGACTGACGCGCTCGCCGCCTCACCCGCCGCGCCGCGATCCGGATGCGCGCCCTGCGTGTCCGCGCGGCGCCGCGCGCTTCCGCACTCCACCCCGTTCAGGCCCCTGTCGCAGCCCGGCCGGCGCGTGCCTGCGGGTATCCATCTCTTGACGCTGATTTTCGTTCATATTAAAAACGATATACCCACCCCACCCCTCGATCAGCCCAGCCATATAAACCGGAGATAACATGAGTCAGCAACGCGAGGCGATCGACACGTACCTCTTGCGCGTCTTGCACACCTTGTTGATGGAGCGCAGCGTGACGCGCGCGGCCGTCAAACTGAACCAGTCGCAACCGGCGATCAGCGCCGCGCTGCGGCGCCTGCGCGACATCACCGGCGATCCGCTGCTGGTGCGCGGCAAATCCGGCATGGTGCCGACCGAATACGGGCTGCGCCTGCTCGAGCCCGTGCAGAACGCGCTGCGCGAAATCGAGCGCATCAAGTTCCAGCAGCACAACTTCGACCCGGCCACGTCGATCCGCTGCTACCGGATCGGCTGCCCCGACTACCTGAACGTACTGTTCGTGCCGACCGTCGTCGAGCGCTTTCGCCTGGCCGCGCCGAACGCAACGCTAGAGTTTCATTCGCTCGGCCCCGCATTCGACTACGAGCTCGCGCTGGAAGACGGCAAGCTCGACATCGTCGTCGGCAACTGGCCCGAGCCGCCCGAGCAGTTGCACCTGTCGAACCTGTTCGTCGATGAAATCGTCTGCCTGATGAGCAACACGCACCCGTTCGCGAAACGCGGCGGGCTCACGCTCGACCAGTACCTGAACGCGCCGCATCTCGCGCCGACGCCGTACTCGGTCGGCCAGCGCGGCGCGATCGACGTGCATCTCGCGCGCGAACGGCTCAAGCGCCACGTGGTCGTCACGCTGCCGTACTTCAACCTCGCACCGTACGTGCTCGTGAAGTCGGACCTGATCTTCACGACCACGCGGCTGTTCGCCGATCACTATGCGAAGTTCCTGCCGCTGTCCGTCGTGCCGGCGCCGCTCGACTTCCCGCCGATGCAGTACTACCAGCTGTGGCACGAACGCTGCCATTACTCCGACGAAGTGCGCTGGCTGCGCAGCCTCGTCGCCGAAGCCACCCGCACGTTGATCGAGGCGTAAGCGCATACGGCGCACCACGCGTGCGCCGTTCGCTCAGTTACGCGTGACCACGACGCGTTGCACGACGGGTGGTGGCCACAATGGCCGCGCCCCCGCTGCGCAACGTGCTGCGCGACCTCCCCGCCGACGCGTCAGCGCGACGCTTCCACGAGCGCCTGCGCCAGCGCGTTGTGACGCTCGATCACCGGCGGCAGATCGAGCGTCGCGAGCCGCCCTGCCCGCACCACCACCTTCCCGTTCACCACCGTGTACGCCGTCTGCGACGGTGCGCAGAACACGAGCGCCGCGACCGGATCGTGCAGCGCGCCCGCGAACAGCGGCTGACGCAGGTCGAACGCGGCGAAATCCGCGGCCATGCCGGGCTTCAGCGCGCCGATGTCGTCGCGGTTCAGCACCTTCGCGCCGCCGAGCGTCGCGATCTCGAGCGCTTCGCGCGCGGTCATCGCGTCGGGCCCGAAGCCGACCCGCTGCAGCAGCAGCGCCTGGCGTACCTCGGCCACCATCTGCGCGCCGTCGTTCGACGCGGAACCGTCGACACCCAGCCCGACCGGCACGCCCGCGAGCCGCATCTTCTTCACCGGCGCGATACCGGACGCCAAGCGCATGTTCGAGCACGGGCAATGCGCGACGCCCGTGCCGGTGCGTGCAAACAGGCCGATGCCCGCATCGTCGAGCTGCACGCAGTGCGTCGTATAACTTCGTATAATGTATGCTATACGAAGTTATTACGAATGTCCTGGAAGCGCACGAGGCTGCGGCGCTCCTCGCCGAACTCGCCGATCAGCACGTGATCGGCGGTAAACACACGCAGCGGCACCTTCGGCTGATAGTTGGTCAGCGCATCG
>NZ_BCPP01000361.1:0-6412 GCF_016586125.1 Burkholderia sp. E168m23 | reverse complement strand
CCGATTCGCAATACTGGCCAGCCTCTGTGTTGGACGCATGAGCATGCCCCGCCCCCGCGGCCATCCCAACCCCTATAGCAGCTGCCAACACAACAGGAGTTTTTCGCAAAACATCTTTCGACGATGCACCGGAGGCACGAGATTTCGCAGTTTCAGGAACCGCTGTCCATGTGCCACTGGATACGTTCCAAACTACCTTATACGATTTATTCATAAAGCACTCTCTATCTCAACACAAATTAGCGACTACTCATCGGCATGGAGAATCACTACTATCGAACGACCAACCGTCTAAATCCACGCCTCGCATGACTTCAACTATGGATGCGACGCCCACAAAAATTCACAACCTTGCCAATTACCGTGCGCTGATGAAGCGTTGCAACTATTCAATTTCAAACGCCATAGAATTATCCGCCCGGTTCGATTCTGAGAAATATAGGAGGCGGCGCGAAATACGCCATCCCGTGTCTTATTTTTTATAGAAAAAATAGGCCGCGGCCTATGCTGCGCCCGAAAATCATCTCGACAAAAATTTGTTTCCAATATCCAGTTTAAATATCTAAAGTGCGGATATATAACGATATTCACCGATATCGCAGCGTCAAGGACCCGCAGACGGCACTGCGTCAACGCATGCGCGAGATCGCGCAGACGCGCGTTCGATATGGCTACCGGCGCGTGCACGTGCTGCTCAAGCGAGAAGGTTGGCGTGTGAACCGGAATCGGGTCTATCGGCTCTACGCCGAAGAACAGCTTCAGCTGCGCTCGAAGCTGCCCAAGCGCCGCACGATGGTGGTATCGCGACGAGAGCGTTGCGTGCCTATCCGTCCGTGTGTGGTCTGCAGACTGGACTTCGTAGCGAACCAATTGGCCGACGGTACGCGCCTGCGAGCCCTGGCGGCCGTAGACAATCTAGTCGTGAAGCACTGGCCATCGAAGTCCGCAAGCGCGCCTGCGTGCCGAGGACGTCATGTCAGTGCTGAATCGTTTGGTGGCTCAGCGCCGCGCACCACGTTTCCTGCTGGCCGATAACGGCAGCACGTTCTCGGGACCGTTCACTGGACATGTGGGCATACCACGACAAGGTGCAGATCGACTTCAGCCGGCCAGGCAGCCCACCGAAAAGCTTCATCAAGACATTCAACGGCTCGTTCAGGGACGAACACCTGAACCTGCATTGGTTCGAATCGTTGGCGGAAGCCAAACGGGAGATCGGGCTTGGCGCCGCGACTACAATGAGACCCGCCCTCATATCGCACTCAAGGAACTAACACCGGGCGAATTCGTCCGGCAATACAGCCGTCGACCTACGGCCGAAGGCTCATGAATGAAAGACCGAACACTACACTCGGCACTGTCCAAGAAATCCAGGCGGGTCATATTCAGCAACCTTAATGTGACGCCGTGTCCGGTATCACAGGCGCACCTCCACCGGCGTGGGTCCCTTGAAGACTGTTGAGCGTGTATCTCGACCGCTGGCGTCACCTTTCAGGAATACTTTTTGGCTGTAGCATGCAGCGCCAGCCAGGACTCCACCGCATGGACGAACGACTGGAAATCTGCTTCCTCGACACATTTGGATTCCGCCATCTTCGCGGACCAGTCTTCCAAGTGACTTACCAGTTCGCCCCCGTCGAGAATCATCAGGGCGCCCTGGATCCGGTGCAATCGTTCCAGCACCTCGGGCACGTGACCCGCCTGCACCATCGATCGGAGTGCTTCTCTGTCGGAAATCCACGATTCGATGAACAACGACAGAAGTCGGCTGACACCAGGCGTAGCCACTGTCCGTTGCGGAACGTCGCCAGGTCCGAGCACGTTTTGCAACACGAGAGAAAGGTCGCTCAAAGTCGACGGTTTTGTGATGAGCGCCTCGAATGGGATGTTTGCCGCTCCCGCGAGCGTCGCATCGGCGGTACACAAAACGACCGGCCACGATATCCCTGCTGCTCGCAAGTCGGACAACAGCTCAGCACCGCCCTTGCCCGGCAAATTGGAATCTGTGACGATGAGATCGTAGATTCGAGACTGGCAACGTCGAATGCCATCCTCCGCACTACCGACGACTTCTACATGTCCAATCCCGAGCATCCGCAATTGATCGCACATCAACTGCGCACTGACTCGGTCGTCCTCGACCACCAGAACGCTGGCCTCACTCCACGCACCGCCTGTGATCTCGCCGGAACCGTCAGTGCTCTCACGGCCATCATCATCCGCTCCAGAAAGGACCAGTTCGATCGCATCGAGAAGCAACTGACCGCTGTAGGCGCTAATTGTGACGGCATGGCTTGTGGAGATCGGGACAAGCGGCCCGTCCAGGCCGATCGTAATGCGACGGTAGGCACCACTCGTTTTGGGCGAACCGTCATGTTCGAGCCAGTCGCGCGCGTCGATGAAAACGGTGGATGCAGGCGCTTCCTCCCGCCCGTCATCCTGTCCACTCGTGACGCGGGCCGCCGGATACCACGCGCTGAGCTGGGCCACCAGTTGCCCACGCCAACTGGGAATATCGCAATTCACGACGAAATGGATGCCTTGGCCGGCATTGCCGTTGATTCGCGCCGCCGAATCGTGACGAAGTGGCAGCACGACGGTGAAAATCGATCCGACGCCAACCTCGCTTTCGACCGTGATACTTCCACCCATTCGTTCGGCGATTTTCTGGCAAAGAGACAAGCCGAGCCCGGTACCCGCTCGCGAACTTTTCGGCCCGGCCGAGCCTTGGACGTAAGGCATGAAAACCTTTTCAATCTCGTCCTCGGGAATACCCCTGCCGGAGTCAGCAACGCGAAGCCGCACCTGGCCGTCCTCGGTCGAGCCGAGTGAAACCGTGATCGCCCCGTGAGATGTAAACTTGACGGCGTTGCCAATGAGATTGGTGACTATTTGCGTGAACCGGTACCCGTCGCAAATCCACGTGCCCCGTAGCGCCGGATCGATCAGGCAGAGAAGCCGCACGCCGTTTTTCTGCGCGTCTACCGCAAACGTCCGGCTTGCCTGCTCGACGAGTTGATCAATATGTTGTGGCTGTTCCTGTAGCAGGAACTCGCCTGCCTCAATCCTGGACAGATCGAGCACGCCGTTGATCAACGAAAGGAGTGAGCCAAACGAGTCCTGCGCGATCAATAAGCGCGAGCGCTGCTCCTCGGTCAATCCCATCCGCGAAAGCAATTCAAGATTCCCCAATGCCCCGTGCAACGGTGTCCTGATTTCATGGCTCATCGTCGCCAAAAACATTCCCTTCTCGTGACTTTCGGCCTGAGCACGCGCTCGGGACTCTCGCAGCCGCCGTTCGATTTCCTTTCGCTTCGCCAAATCGACCATCCCGATCACGAAAACGTCGTCTCCGCGATACTTGGCCTGCGCATAGGCAACCTCGAGATCAGGCTCCATCTCAAACCGGCTTACCACGCCGGTGCGCTCGGCACTTCCCGCATGAAACCTGACCAGTGCGCCGGCACGTGCAAGTACGTTGTCGGAGCTGGACTCCTTTTCCCCTTGACTGGCAAAGGTCATCTGAAGGCTTTGCGCTTCCGCGTTCTGCAGCAGGATGGCACCGCTCCTCCTGGCCACGACGGTCAAGCTCACTGGCGCGACCTGGATGATGGACCGACTGAACGCCTCGCCCTCCAAAAGGCTATGCAGCCGCTCGCTGGATGGCCGAATCACCTCGCGATTCATCCAGAACGCGCCTCCGATGACCAGACCGCACCCACTCAGCGTCGCGAGTACAACAAGCAGCAGTTGCTGGGTGATTGCGCCCAGAAGGTCGCTCCAGGTATATGCATATACCGCGACCCACTGCGGGCCCGGCACACGCTGAATAACGAAGAAGCTGCCCTCCCGCCAGATGCGTTGGGGCCGTCCGTTCGCCGCCTGGTATACCCACGGATTTCTCGATATGATTTCCGCCCAATGCGCCTCTTGCGGATTCGTTTCGTCGATACCCAATAGTCGCTGCACCGCGCACGAGACAACAAAAAAATGCGGATCGCCTTCGTTGTGCAGAAAATACTGATTGAATCGATTACACGGAATTGACAATGCGATCGTTGCCTTGCGTTGCTCACCCTCGTAGACGGATGTCGCAAAATACGTGGTCGTCATGTCGTTGAGCGGATCCTTGGACCCGGTCACCCATACAACCTTGCCCCGAACTCCGTTCCGGGCATCGCGCTGCATCTCCTCTTCGATAGCCTCCATGCGTTTCCCGATGAAGTCTTCCGCGGCCTTGTCAGTGTTCAGCCGGGCAATCTGGTCCGGTGCGAGTGGCGGAAGCGTTGCCAGAAATCGCTTATCGGGCGTATAGATAAACCCTTCCGATAGCGCTGGCGAGTTGTCCTGATGGGAAAGCGAAAATGTCGACGCATATCTCGCCAGATCGATCAAATTTGTCTGGCGGGCCGCGTCCAAGGGTGAAGTGAGTGTCGATACGACCGAGAATGCGCGGGTCGCCGCAGATCCGGGCACTGTCTGAGCTAACTGGTTCTTTCTGGGCAACAGAACCTTCCGCGCCTGCGAGTCGCCTGACTCCAGGTACTCCTTTGCAATCTGGTACGTCACGACCAACTGGCGAATGCGGGCCTCGCGCCTGTCGACCTCCTCCTTCAATGCCTCTCTCTGCGCGGAAAATTGCTGCGCAAATTCCTCGTGCTGATGTGATATCAGGAGCTCGGTCACGCCTCCAGCGCATACCAGGATAAGGCACGTCAGCGTTATGGTCGAAACAATTAGCAGGCGCTTAGAGAACGTCAACCTGAGCGGGACGTAAGCTGGGGTTGCCGCCACGATTCCGTCGTTGGCCCCATCCGAAGCTTCCTCTGCGTTGCCGCGAGACTGGCTCATGAGCCGAAATGCTCCGTGTAGATGCGATAGAGGTCCGCTTCGGATCTTGCCCCCAGCTTGTGCATGGCCCTCATCTTCTGGTGGCTGATGGTCTTGATGCTGCGATTCGTATGCATCGCGATTTCCGTCACCGACATCCCGCGCCCAAGCATTCGAAATATTTCGAGCTCGCGCTCGCTGAGCGATTCGATCGAAGTCTGCGCCGCATGTCCGGCCTCGAGCAGGTCGACAGCCACGGCCGGATCAACGAACGTTTGCCCGGCATGCACGCGGCGCACGATTGCAGCCAAGCGTGCGAAATCCTGGCTGGATTTTCTCAGGAAGCCTGCAACGCCCGTGTTCATGACGCGAGAGACGAGCAGAGCGATATCTTGATGTGCGGTCAGCACGACGATCGCAACATTCGGATGGCTACGCCTGAGTCGCTTGAACAGTGCTACGCCATCCGGCAGCTGATCGCCGCTGAATGAATAGTCGCAGATCAATACATCGCAAGGCTGCTGTTGCAACAACTGCAGCAGGTCCGAAATTGTCGATGCGACACCGACCACATTGATGTCCATCTCGGCCGACAGGATCGCGGCGACGCCGGTAGAAACTACCGGATGGTCATCGGCCACGACGACATTGATGCGACGACGAGCGTTGCCACTTTCAGTGGATGCATTCATCAACATTTTCCCCAAAAACAGCTGTCTATCCTTCCGATGGCGGTTGCAATCCGCGGGCTCACCCTTCGGCCCCCCGTCAATCTTAATCAACTTTCTATTCGGATACCGACCAAGTCGAGATCTCTCTTCGAACGCAGCGCGGGCATGCGCGGGGATTCATGTTTCCACGGTGCTTGCGGAGCAACGGTGCACCTCGATATGACGGAATTTGCCAGCCCACCTTTCTCGAAGCCTCGCCCCGAGCATTGAAATTTTGCGGCGCACAACGCCCGTGAGTCGCGCTCACGTATAATACCCGGTCGCGATTTTCCATGGAAATTTATACAAAGAGCCGAAATCCGGCCTAATCCGTTTGCCATGGCAGCGTGTCTCTCGCCGATGCCCGAATCAGCGATCGAGGTCCTGTCTGCAATTCAGTTTGCCCCTCAGAAGGTGCTACCGTACGCACACACAAGCTGGAAGCCCCTCATGTAGACTGTCGCCTGGGGCACCTTGCTCGTCTCTTTCAGCCTCGCGAAGCATGCGTTGACCGCATTCGCAATCTAATCCGTCCGCGAGTTGATTAGGCCGACATTACCGCATCCGGTGAATCATTCGCCGAGGTCCAAGTCCTGATACATGCGCCAACGCCTCCAAAGAATATGCGATGTGTCATGCATCGCGATATAACGATGCGATTGCGTAGAAATACACGGCGACGTTGCCGGAGTCGTGGCTGCCGACCGAATTGAGCAGGAGCTTCGAGCGCTCGTGACACGCGCCGCCATTTTCGCGTCGTGCTCCGTAAATGCCTGTAACAGCACGCGCGGGCCAGGCTGGCGTCGAAGTCCGGATAGAAGTCCCGGTCTTGCCGAGGAACGGCAAGTTGTGAGTCGGCAAAAATGGGCTAC
>NZ_BCPP01000360.1:0-6418 GCF_016586125.1 Burkholderia sp. E168m23 | reverse complement strand
CGGCGAGATGCGGTACGTCGGCGGCAACGGGCCGCGGGGCCGCGGCGGGCGGAGCCGGCTCGGGCATGGGCACGGGCGCCGGGGCAGCGGTTTTCTTCGCGGGTTTGCGCCCGGCCGCAGGCGGCTCGGAAGCCGCGGACGGAATATCGGCCGGTGCCGTTTCCGGCACGGGATCGTCGAACAGCGACGCCTGTTGCGGCGCGCGGGAAGTCTTGCGGGTTGCCATGCGTGATGCGAGTTTATTGCGCGCGCAGCCGGTAGCCGCGCTGCGCCTTGCTGATGTTTTCGGGAACGAGGCCCGGCAGCGCCTGCTGCAGTTCGGCGGCGAGCGTCGCGAGCGCCGTTTCCGGGCCGTCGATCAGTTCGAGTTCGATTTCGCTGATCGGTTCGCGGCGCGTTTCGTGTTCCGCCTGGACGACGATCTCGCCGAGGTCCACCGCGGCCTCGACGGTTGCGCCGCCGATTGCGATGCGCCACAGCGTACGCGAAAAATCCGTGCGGAACAGCGCGTGCAGCGCGCCGGCCGCGTCATTGAGCGCGGCGGCGGCTTTCGGCACGTCGCAGGCCGCGACGAGCGCGTCGATTTCGAGCGCGTCGCCCGCGACCGGCAGCTCCCATTCGTGGCGGCTATGCAGGCCGCCTTCCGCGCTGCCGACCGTCTTGAACGTCTGCAGCCAGCCGTCCGGCGTGCGGCGCACGCGCACCGCGCTCTTCGAGCGCGCCAGCGCGAGATCGGGCGTGTCGTAATAGACGTTCGCGAGCGCGATGGCACGGCCGGGTTCGCCGGTCAGCGTCTCGAAGAAGCGGCGCGCGGCGTCGGCCTGGCCGGCCGGCAGCGCGAGCTTGATTTCCTGTTCGATCGCCATCAGAAGAACATCCGTGCGAGTTCCTCGCCCGGCTGGTCGGCGCGCATGAACGCCTCGCCGACGAGGAACGTGTTCACGTTCGCCGCGCGCATCGTGTCGACGTCGGTGCGCGACAGGATGCCCGATTCGGTCACGACGATGCGATCCGCCGGAATCATGTCGAGCATGTCGAGCGTGGTCTGGATCGACGTCTCGAACGTGCGCAGGTTGCGGTTGTTGATGCCGAGCAGCGGCGTCTTCAGCGTCAGCGCCTGTTCCATCTCGTGGCGGTCATGCACTTCGACCAGCACCGCCAGGCCGAGCGAGTGCGCATACGCTTCGAGATCCTGCATCAGCGGCGTGTCGAGCGCGGCGGCGATCAGCAGGATCGCGTCGGCGCCCATCGCGCGGGCTTCGACGATCTGGTACGCGTCGACGATGAAGTCCTTGCGCAGCACCGGCAGCGTGCAAGCCGCGCGCGCTTCCTCGAGATAGCGGACGCCGCCCTGGAAGAACTGCTCGTCGGTCAGCACCGACAGGCACGCGGCGCCGTGCGCCGCATACGAGCGCGCGATGTCGGCCGGCACGAAGTGCTCGCGCAGCACGCCTTTCGACGGGCTGGCCTTCTTGATTTCGGCGATCACGGCGGCGTTGCCGGCCGCGTGCTTCGCGCGCAGCGCACCGACGAAGTCGCGGAGGTCGCGCGCGGAGGCTTCCAGTTTCAGTGCCTCGAGCGGCGTGCTGCGCAGGGCCGCCGCGATTTCTTCGCGCTTGACGGCGATGATTCGGTCGAGAATGTCGCTCATAGGGGTTCCTGCTGGATTCGTAAGAGGGTCAGCGCTTGAATTGCTGCGTGAAGCGCACGAGTTCGTCGACCTTCGCGCGGGCCTTGCCGCTCGCGATCGCTTCGCGGGCGAGCTGGATGCCGTCCGCGATCGATTCGGCGATATTGGCCGCGTAGAGCGCGGTGCCCGCGTTCAGCGTGACGATCTCGCGCGCGACGCCCGGCTGGTTGTCCAGCGCGCCGAGCAGCATCGTGCGCGATTCGTCGGCATTTTCCACCTTCAGCGTGCGGTTCGACACCATCTGCAGGCCGAAGTCCTCCGGATGGATCTCGTATTCGTGCACCTTGCCGTCGCGCAACTCGCCGACGAGCGTCGCGGCGCCGAGCGACACCTCGTCCATGCCGTCCTTGCCGTACACGACGAGCACGTGCTGCGCGCCGAGACGCTGCATCACGCGCACCTGGATGCCGACGAGGTCGGGGTGGAACACGCCCATCAGCTGGTTCGGCGCGCCGGCCGGATTGGTCAGCGGGCCGAGGATGTTGAAGATCGTGCGCACGCCGAGTTCGCGGCGCACGGCCGCGATGTTCTTCATCGCCGGGTGATGGTTCGGCGCGAACATGAAGCCCATGCCAGTTTCGGCGATCGATGCGGCGACTTGCTCCGACTGCAGGTCGATGTTCACGCCGAGCGCCTCGAGCACGTCGGCGCTGCCGGACTTGCTCGATACGCCGCGGTTGCCGTGCTTCGCGACCTTCGCGCCCGCGGCCGCCGTGACGAACATCGACGCGGTCGAGATGTTGAACGTGTGCGAGCCGTCGCCGCCGGTGCCGACGATGTCGACGAAATTCGAGTTGTCCTGCACCTCGACGTGGTTCGCGAATTCGCGCATCACGGTCGCGGCGGCGGCGATCTCGCCGATCGTCTCCTTCTTCACGCGCAGCCCGGTGATGATCGCGGCCGCCATCACGGGCGACAGGTCGCCGCGCATGATCAGCCGCATCAGGTGCAGCATTTCGTCGTGGAAGATCTCGCGGTGCTCGATCGTGCGCTGCAGCGCTTCCTGCGGGGTAATCGTCATCGTGCGTCTCCCGTCAGGCAGCCGGTGCGGCGGCATGGGCCGCTGCGCGATGCTGCTTCAGGAAATTCTCGAGCAGCGCATGGCCATGCTCCGAGAGAATCGATTCCGGGTGGAACTGCACGCCTTCGACCGGCAGCGTCTTGTGGCGCACGCCCATGATCTCGCCGTCGTCGGTCCACGCGGACACCTCGAGGCAGTCGGGCAGCGATTCGCGCTCGATCGCGAGCGAGTGGTAGCGCGTCACGTCGAAATGCTTCGGCAGGTCGGCGAACACGCCGCGGCAGTCGGTTTCGATCCGGCTCACCTTGCCGTGCATGATGGTCTTCGCGCGCACGACGCGGCCGCCGAACGCTTCGCCGATCGCCTGGTGGCCGAGGCAGACGCCGAGGATCGGCTTTTTGCCCGCGAATTCGCGCAGCACGTCGAGCGTGATGCCCGCGTGTTGCGGATTGCTCGGGCCGGGCGACAGGCAGATGGTGTCGGGGTTCAGGCGCGCGATGTCGTCGAGCGTGATTTCGTCGTTGCGGTAGGTACGCACGTCCTCGCCGAGTTCGCCGAAGTACTGGACCAGGTTGTAGGTAAACGAGTCGTAGTTGTCGATCATGAGCAGCATGGTCAGTCTCCGGTCAGAAGTCGCTATCGAGGCCGTCCTGGACCTGTTCGGCCGCACGCAGCACCGCGCGCGCCTTGTTCTCGGTCTCTTGCCATTCGGATTCGGGCACCGAATCCGCGACGACGCCGGCCGCCGCTTGCACGTACAGGTTGCCGTTGTGGATCAGGCCCGTGCGGATCGCGATCGCGAGATCCATCTCGCCCGAGAACGACAGGTAGCCGACCGCACCGCCGTACAGCCCGCGCTTGACCGGCTCGAGCTCGTCGATCAGTTCCATCGCGCGCACCTTCGGCGCGCCGGACAGCGTGCCGGCCGGGAACGTCGCGCGCAGCACGTCGTAGTTCGTCATGCCGGGCTTCAGCTTGCCTTCGACCGAGCTGACGATGTGCTGCACGTGCGAGTACTTCTCGATCACCATCTTGTCGGTCACCTGCACCGAGCCGATTTCCGCGATGCGGCCGACGTCGTTGCGCGCGAGGTCGATCAGCATCACGTGCTCGGCGATCTCCTTCGGATCGTTGAGCAGCTCGGTCGCGAGTTCCGCGTCGCGCTCGGGCGTGTTGCCGCGCGGGCGCGTGCCGGCGAGCGGGCGGATCGTGACGATCTGGTCTTCGCCGCGTTTTTCCTGGCGCACCAGGATTTCCGGCGATGCGCCGACCACGTGGAAATCGCCGAAGTTGTAGTAATACATGTACGGCGACGGATTCAGCGAGCGCAGCGCGCGGTACAGCGACAGCGGATTGTCGCGGTACGGCTTCGTGAGTCGCTGGCCGACCTGGATCTGCATCAGCTCGCCGGCCGCGATGTATTCCTTCGCCTGGCGCACGGCGGCCAGATAGTCGTCCTTCTTGAATTCGCGGAACGTCTCGGTGCGCACGCTCGCCGACGTGACGGGCGGCTGCACGGTCGTGCGCAGGCGCTGCTTCAGTTCGCGCAGGCGGTGTTTCGCCTTCGCATACGCTTCGGGCTGGCCCGGGTCCGCGTAGATGATCAGGTAGAGCTTGCCGGCAAGGTTGTCGATCACCGCGACTTCTTCGGTCAGCAGCAACTGGATGTCGGGCAGGCCGAGATCGTCGCGCGGCGCGGTGTTCGCGAGCTTCTTCTCGATGTAGCGCACCGCGTCGTAGCCGAAGTAGCCGGCGAGGCCGCCGCAGAAACGCGGCAGGCCCGGGCGCTGCGCGACCTTGAAGCGCGCCTGGAACGATTCGATGAACTGGAACGGGTCGCCGTCGTGCGTCTCGACGACCTGGCCGTCGCGCACCACTTCCGACACGCCGTTGCGGGTGCGCACGAGCGTGCGGGCCGGCAGGCCGATGAACGAGTAGCGGCCGAAACGCTCGCCGCCGACCACAGATTCGAGCAGGAACGAGTTGGCGCCCGCCCGTTCGGGCTGGGCCAGCTTCAGGTAGAGGGACAGCGGCGTTTCGAGATCGGCGAGGGCTTCCGCGATCAGCGGGATGCGGTTGTAGCCTTCGTTCGCCAGCGATTGGAATTCGAGTTCGGTCATGTTCCGGTCCTGTTCGGGACGAGCGGCGCGTGCGCCAGGGATCACTTGACGCTGCGCGGGTGGCCGTCGGCGAAAGGGCGGTCGATCGAGAAGTGCCTGTTGCCGGCCGGCACTCCGGGCGTGAACGTCGCGAGCCTGCGGCCGAGCCTGAACGCAAGCGTTCGGACACGGTGGAACTCGAGGTGGTGCGACGATCGGCGCGCGGATGCGCAGCGAGATAAAAAACGGCGCTGAAGACGTGCTTCAGCGTACCTCATCGAAGAGGTTAGCGCGACCAGCGACGCCAGGGCCAGGCTCCCCGGTCGATGCTGCTCAGACTCCGTTTTTTATTCAGAAACATGCGGATGGAAGAAATAATCAGAGGGTTGGCCGGCCGGCGTTGTGCGCGGAAATTGCGCGAGCCGCGACCAGCAACGAATCGACTATACCATCCGAATTTATCGTTTGTATAGCTTTGCCGTGGTTGTAGCCGTACGGCACCGTCAGCGTCGCCATCCCGGCCGCGCGGCCTGCCAGCGCGTCGTTTTCCGAGTCCCCGATCGCGACCGCGGCGTCCGGCGCGACGCCCAGCGCATCGCAGGCCGTCAGCATCGGCAGCGGGTCGGGCTTCTTGCGCGCGACGCTGTCGCCGCCCAGCACGATGCCGAAGCTGCCGGCCAGCCCGTATTGCTCGAGCAGCTCGACTGCGAAGCGGTGCGGTTTGTTCGTCACGCACGCGAGCCGGATGCCGGCCGCGCGCAGCGCGTCGAGCCCGGCTGCCACGTCCGGATAGAGACGCGTGTGGCGGCCGTTGATCTTCGCGTATTCGGTCTGGTAGATCGCGAGTGCGTCGTCGAAGCGCGCCTGCGCTTCGTCGGCCTGGAAGCGCGGCTTCAGCACGCTCTGGATCAGGTGTTCGGAGCCCTTGCCGACATAGCCGATCACTTCGTCGCGCGACGTGGCCGGCGCGCCGAGCTGCGCGAGCATCCCGTTCAGGCCGGCCGTGAAATCGTCGGCCGTGTCGACCATCGTGCCGTCGAGGTCGATCAGCGCCGCATCGATGCGCGGCGCGGCGAAGCGGATCGGGGCCGCGTCCGTGGCGGCCCCGGCCGGCGTGCGGCCGGCGAACGACGAGTCGGTCACGGCGTCAGCTCCGTTCGACGGTCGCGAGCGCCGCGCGCATCTCGTCGATCACCTTGCGGTAGTCGGGCTTGCCGAAGATCGCCGAGCCCGCGACGAACGTGTCGGCGCCGGCCGCCGCGATTTCCGCGATGTTGTCGGCCTTCACGCCGCCGTCGACTTCGAGCAGGATCTCGCGGCCGGTGCGCTCGGTGTACGCGTCGATGCGGGCGCGCGCCTCGCGCAGCTTGTTCAGCGTCTCCGGAATGAACGACTGGCCGCCGAAGCCGGGGTTCACCGACATCAGCAGCACGAAGTCGAGGCGATCCATCACGTGGTCGAGGTAGTTCAGCGGCGTGGCCGGATTGAACACGAGACCGGCCTTGCAGCCGTGGTCGCGGATCAGCGACAGCGTGCGGTCGATGTGATCGGAGCCTTCCGGGTGGAAGCTGATCAGGTTCGCGCCGGCCTTCGCGAAATCGGGCACGA
>NZ_BCPP01000359.1:0-6429 GCF_016586125.1 Burkholderia sp. E168m23 | reverse complement strand
CCGTCACGTCGGCACCGAGGCGACGCCACACCGAGCCGAGCTCGAGGCCGATCACGCCCGCGCCGATCACGGCGAGCTTCTTCGGCACCGAGTCGAACGTCAGTGCACCTTCGTTGTCCGACACGATCTTGTTGTCGACCGGGATGTTCGGCAGGTGACGCGCCTTCGAACCCGTCGCGATGATCACGTTCTTCGCGGTGACGACTTCGGCTTCACCCTCGCCGCTCACTTCGATCTGCACGCCGGCATCGGTCTTGCCGGTGAACTTGCCATGGCCCTTCAGCCAGGTGATCTTGTTCTTCTTGAACAGGAACTCGATCCCGCTCGTCATCTTCTCGACGATCGCATCCTTGCGGCCGAGCATCTTCGCGACGTCGATCTTCACGCCGTCGACCGTGATGCCGTGGTCGGCCAGGTGGTGCGACGTGTTCTCGAACTCTTCCGACGACGCGAGCAGCGCCTTCGACGGGATGCAACCGACGTTCAGGCAGGTGCCGCCGAGCTTCAGCGCGCCGGCCGGGTTCTTCCACTTCTCGATACAGGCAACGGTCTTGCCGAGCTGCGCGGCGCGAATCGCGGCGATGTAGCCGCCGGGGCCGGCGCCGATCACGACGACGTCAAATTCCTTGGACATGACAATCCTTTCTACTTGTACGCCCGCAGGTTCGCACGTGGGCGCGAACCTGCGGAACGGGTCGATGCGGTGAGACTCGGCTTACAGGTCGAGCAGCAGGCGTGCCGGATCTTCCAGCGCATCCTTCATCGCGACGAGCGACAGCACGGCTTCGCGGCCGTCGATGATGCGGTGGTCGTACGACAGCGCGAGGTAGTTGATCGGGCGGATCACGATCTGGCCGTTCTCGACGACCGGGCGCTCCTTCGTCGCGTGCACGCCGAGGATGGCCGATTGCGGCGGGTTGATGATCGGGGTCGACAGCATCGAGCCGAACACGCCGCCGTTCGAGATCGAGAACGTACCGCCCGTCATTTCCTCGATCGACAGCTTGCCGTCCTTCGCCTTCTGGCCGAATTCGGCGATCTTCTTCTCGATCTCGGCGAGGCTCAGTTGATCCGCGTTGCGCAGGATCGGCACGACCAGGCCGCGCGGCGAACCGACCGCGATACCGATGTCGAAGTAGCCGTGGTAGACGATGTCGTTACCGTCGATCGACGCGTTCACGAGCGGGAACTTCTTCAGCGCATGGACGGCCGCCTTCACGAAGAACGACATGAAGCCGAGCTTCACGCCGTGTTCCTTCTCGAACTTGTCCTTGTACTTGTTGCGCAGTTCCATGACCGGAGCCATGTTCACTTCGTTGAACGTCGTCAGGATCGCGTTGGTCTGCTGCGATTCGAGCAGACGCTCGGCGATACGCGCACGCAGGCGCGACATCGGCACGCGCTGTTCCGGACGGTCGTTCAGCCAGGTCGCTGCCGACGCCGGCACCTTCACTTCCGGCAGCGCCGGCTTCGCGGCGGCGGTCTTCGCCGGTGCGGCGGCCGGAGCAGCCTTCGGTGCGCTGCCTGCTGCCAGCGCGTCGCCCTTCGTGACGCGGCCGTCGCGGCCCGAACCTGCGACGTCGCCCGTCGACAGGCCCTTCTCGGCCAGCAGCTTCGCTGCGGCCGGCGATGCGGCGGCCGAGCTCGATGCCGTTGCGGCTGCCGGCTGAGCGGCCGGTGCGGCGGCGGCTGCAGCGGGCGCGGCTGCCGGCTTGACTTCGGCGGCGCCTGCCGCGGCTTCGGCGGCACCTGCCTTCGCTTCGGTGTCGATCGTCGCGATGATCTGGTCGGCCACGACCGTGTCACCGTCGTTCTGCAGCACTTGCGCGAGCACGCCCGCTGCCGGTGCCGGCACTTCGAGGACGACCTTGTCGGTCTCGAGTTCGATCAGGATTTCGTCCTGCGCGACTGCTTCGCCCGGCTTCTTCTTCCACTGCAGCATGGTGGCTTCCGACACCGACTCCGACAACTGGGGGACTTTGACTTCTACGATAGCCATGTGATTTTCCTGGATGCTTAATCTGGGGTATGACGAGGTTCGTGCGATTCCTTCGGCCGGTGCGGCGCGCGACGCGCCCGGCGGGCCAAAAGGAACGGGAAAGCGCCGCACGCCTTCCCGTTTCGCTTGACGTCGGTTATTTCGCGATCGATGCGCTCTTCAGGCGGCCGAATGCCCCTTCGATCAGGGCCTTCTGCTGCTCGTAGTGCTTCGCGTAGTAGCCGACCGCCGGCGAGGCCGAAGCCGGACGGCCGCTGTATGCCAGCTTCTGCCCTTCCTTCATGCCTTCCTTCAGGTGGTGCTCGACGTAGAACCAGGGACCCTGGTTCTGCGGCTCGTCCTGCACCCAGACCACTTCAGTCGCGTTCTCGTACTTCTTCATTTCGGCTTCGAACTGCTTGTGCGCGAACGGATACAGCTGCTCGATACGGATGATCGCGACGTCGTTCGCCTTCGCTTCGCGGCGATGCGCGACGAGGTCGTAATACACGCGGCCCGAGCATGCCAGCACGCGCTTGACCTTCTTCGCGTCGATGCCGCCGTCGGTTTCGCCCAGCACCGGCTGGAACGAGCCCTTCGCGAGTTCCGACAGGTCCGACACCGCTTCCTTGTGACGCAGCAGCGACTTCGGCGTGGCGACGATCAGCGGCTTGCGGAACAGGCGGATCATCTGGCGACGCAGCAGGTGGAAAATCTGCGCCGGCGTCGTCGGCTGGACGACCTGCATGTTGTGGTCGGCACACAGTTGCAGGAAACGCTCGATACGCGTGGACGAGTGTTCCGGACCCTGGCCTTCGTAGCCGTGCGGCAGCAGCATCGTGAGACCCGACACGCGGCCCCACTTCACTTCGCCCGACGAGATGAACTGGTCGATCACGACCTGTGCGCCGTTGACGAAGTCGCCGAACTGCGCTTCCCACAGCACGAGCGTGTTCGGCTCGGCGGTCGAATAACCGTATTCGAAGCCCAGCACCGCTTCTTCCGACAGCACCGAGTCGATCACCGTGAACTTCGCCTGACCGTCGGCGATGTTCTGCAGCGGCACGTACGTGCCGTCGTTCCAGCGCTCGCGGTTCTGGTCGTGCAGCACCGCGTGACGGTGCGTGAACGTGCCGCGGCCCGAGTCCTGGCCCGTCAGGCGCACCGAGTAGCCCGAAGCGACGAGCGACGCGAATGCGAGGTGTTCGCCCATGCCCCAGTCGAGCGGCTGGTCGCCGCGCGCCATGTTGCGGCGGTCGTTGATCACGCGCTCGACGAGCGGGTGAACCTTGAAGTTTTCCGGGACCGTCGTGATGCGTTCGCCCAGGCGCTTCAGTTCGGCGAGCGGCACGGCCGTATCGGCTGCGTCCGTCCACTTGCGGTTCAGGAACGGAACCCAGTCAACCGCGTACTTGCTCTTGTAGTTCGACAGGACCGGATCGACGGTGTGGTGGCCGTCGTCCATCGCCTTGCGGTACGCCTTCACGTAGTTGTCGGCGTCTTCCGCGGTGATCACGCCCTGCTGCACGAGCTTCTCGGCGTACAGCGCACGGGTGCCCGGGTGCTGCGCGATCTTCTTGTACATCAGCGGCTGCGTGACCGCCGGCGTGTCCTGCTCGTTGTGACCCAGCTTGCGGAAGCAGACGATGTCGATCACGACATCCTTGTGGAACTGCATCCGGTAGTCGATCGCGATCTGGATCGCGAGCACGACGGCTTCCGGATCGTCGCCGTTCACGTGCAGCACCGGCGCCTCGATCATCTTGACGACGTCGGTACAGTACAGCGTCGAGCGCGCGTCGCGCGGGTCGGACGTCGTGAAGCCGATCTGGTTGTTGATGACGATGTGCAGCGTGCCGTGCGTGCCGTAACCGCGCGTCTGCGCGAGGTTCAGCGTTTCCATCACGACGCCCTGGCCAGCGAAGGCCGCGTCGCCGTGGATCTGCACCGGCAGCACTTGCAGGCCGTCTTCGTCGCCGCGACGGTCCATCCGCGCCTTCGCGGAACCTTCGACCACCGGGTTGACGATTTCGAGGTGCGACGGGTTGAACGCGAGCGACAGGTGGACCGGGCCGCCTTCCGTCGACACGTCCGACGAGAAGCCCTTGTGGTACTTCACGTCACCGGCCGGCAGGTCGTCGACGTGCTTGCCTTCGAATTCGGCGAACAGGTCGGCCGGCATCTTGCCCAGCGTGTTGACCAGCACGTTCAGACGGCCGCGGTGGGCCATGCCGATGATGATTTCCTGCACGCCGCTCTTGCCTGCGTGCTGGACGACTTCGTCCATCGCGGCGATGAAGCTTTCGCCGCCTTCGAGCGAGAAGCGCTTCTGGCCGACGTACTTGGTGTGCAGGTAGCGCTCGAGGCCTTCGGCGGCCGTCAGGCGGTTCAGGATGTGCTTCTTCTTCTCGATCGAGAACGACGGCGTCGCGCGGGTCGATTCCAGGCGCTCCTGCCACCAGCGCTTCTGTTCCGGGTCGCTGATGTACATGTACTCGGCGCCGATCGTGCCGCAATACGTGTCGCGCAGACCCTTGACGATGTCACGCAGCGAAGCCTGGTCGAAACCGAAGTACAGGTTGCTTGCGCTGTACGTCTGGTCGAGGTCGCCTTCGGAGAAGTCGTAGAAAGCCGGTTCGAGTTCGGGAATGGCGGGACGTTCGCGACGCTTCAGCGGATCGAGGTTGGCCCATTGCGAGCCGAGGAAGCGGTAGGCGCTGATCAGCGACTGGACGTGCACCTGCTTGCGTGCGGTCGCGAGATTGCTGGTGCTTTCGCGGGGGATGAAGGCATTGGCCTTCGCACGCTCGGCGAACGATTCGACGATCGGGAAGTGAGCGACGTCATTGGCATTCGAGCCGTCGGTTGCAGGCACGTTCTGCAACGCGTCGAAATACTCGCGCCAGTTCTCCGGCACCGATGCCGGATTGTTGAGGTATGCATCGTACAGTTCTTCAACGTACGAAGCATTGCCGCCGAACAGATAGGAGTTCAGCTGAAACTGCTTCATTACATCTGACATTTTACGCTCACCTTTCTTCGAGCTTCTCGAGAAATAGCGGGTTACTCAACCTTCCGCGACACGGCCTGACCGTTTAGCGGATTGCGAATCAAGTCTTGCTTGGAAGGACCTAAAACTTGCGTGCGCGCAGCATATCACAGAACCGATACCGGAGTTCACGGCGAAATGTGCCCGAAAGCGCCGCGCGGCGGGGTTTTGCCGGATTGCGGCGACCTGCGGGAACAGTGTTTTGCAGGCAATCCGGTTGCACGACGCGCAGATGCAAAAAAGGCTGCCCGAAGGCAGCCTTTTTCGTCGTACTCGGGAACGATCGATGCTTAGTCGACCGCGCCTTCGCGGCTCGCGCGGCGACGCTCGTGCTCCTTCAGGAAGCGCTTGCGCAGACGGATCGACTGCGGCGTCACTTCGACGAGCTCGTCGTCGTCGATGAATTCCACCGCGTATTCCAGCGACATCTGGACCGGCGGCACGAGACGCACGGCTTCGTCGGTGCCCGACGCGCGCACGTTGGTCAGCTGCTTGCCCTTGATCGGGTTCACGACGAGGTCGTTGTCGCGGCTGTGGATGCCGATGATCATGCCCTCATACAGCGCGTCGCCCGGCTTCACGAACATGCGGCCGCGATCCTGCAGCTTCCACAGGGCGTAGGCAACCGCCGCGCCGTCGTCCTGCGAGATCAGCACGCCGTTGCGGCGCTCGAAGACCGAGCCGTCCTTGACCGGTGCGTACGAGTCGAAGATGTGGCTCATCAGGCCCGTGCCGCGCGTGAGCGTCAGGAATTCGCTCTGGAAGCCGATCAGGCCACGTGCCGAGATCTTGTACTCCAGGCGCGTGCGGCCGCGGCCGTCCGACGCCATGTCGAGCATTTCGCCCTTGCGGCGGCCGAGCTCTTCCATCACGCCGCCCTGGTGTTCGTCCTCGACGTCGACCGTCAGCAGCTCGTACGGCTCGTGACGCACGCCGTCGATTTCCTGCATCACCACGCGCGGACGCGACACGGCGAGCTCGTAGCCTTCGCGACGCATGTTCTCGACGAGAATCGTCAGGTGCAGTTCGCCGCGGCCCGACACTTCGAACACGGTTTCGTCGCCGGTATCCTTCACGCGCAGCGCGACGTTGTGGTTCAGTTCCTTCATCAGACGGTCGCGGATCTGGCGGCTCGTCACGAACTTGCCTTCGCGGCCGGCGAGCGGCGACGAGTTGACGAGGAAGTTCATCGTCAGCGTCGGTTCGTCGACGGTGATCATCGGCAGCGCTTCCGGCGTGTCGACCGCGCAGATCGTCGCGCCGATGCCGACGTCTTCAATACCGTTGATCAGCACGATGTCGCCCGCTTCCGCCGATTCGACCTGCACGCGCTCCAGACCCTTGAACGACAGCACCTGGTTGATCTTGCGGTTCAGCACGTCGCCTTCCGGGCCAAAGCGCA
>NZ_BCPP01000358.1:0-6461 GCF_016586125.1 Burkholderia sp. E168m23 | reverse complement strand
CGGAACTGGCTCGGCATCGACCTGATCAAGCACCCCGGCGTGCCGATGATCCTGGTGCCGACGACGGCCGGCACCGGCTCCGAGGTCACGCCGAACGCAATCGTGACGCTGCCGGACGAATCGTTGAAGGTCGGTATCGTCAGCCGTCACCTGCTGCCGCAGATCGTCATTCTGGACCCCGAACTGACGATCGGCCTGCCGAAGCCGATCACCGCCGCGACCGGCATGGATGCGTTCGTGCACGCACTCGAATCGTACATTTCGACGAAGGCGAACCCGATCAGCGACATGTACGCGATGGAGTCGATGCGCCTGATCGGCGCGAACATCGTCGACGCGTATGAAAACGGCCAGTCACTGAAGGCGCGCGAGGCGATGATGCTCGGGTCGATGTATGGCGGTCTCGCGCTCACCGCCGCCGGTACCGCTGCGGTACATGCGCTCGCGTACCCGCTCGGCGGAATGTTCAACGTCACGCACGGCGTCGCGAACGCGATGCTGCTGCCGCATGTGATGGCGTTCAACCTCGATGCGATCGAAGACCGGCTGGCGAACGTGGCGCGCGCGCTCGATCTCGCGTCGAAAGCCGACACGGACGCCGACGCGGCCCGCAAGCTGATCGACAAGATGGAGGCGTGGACCGCCGCCGTCGACATTCCCCAGGATCTGCGCAAGTTCGGCGTGTCCGAAGCACATCTCGACGCGCTCGCGGTTGCCGCATCGAAGGTCAAGCGCCTGCTCGGCAACAACCCGAAGGCGCTCACGCTCGACGACATGAAGTCCATCTACCGGCGCCTGCTGCCGTGAACGCGCTCGCCCCGCACGCAGCACGGCTGCTGATCGTCGCCGACGACCTGTCGGGCGCGGCCGACTGCGCGGTTGCCGGGTTGCGTCACGGCCTGACGGCCATGGTCATGCTCGATGCCGCGTACGCGGCGGCGCCGCCGCATGGGGTCGACATCCTGTCGATCGACGTGGATTCGCGCCGCTTGCCGAAGGACGTGGCCGCGCGACGCACCGCCGATGCGGTCGCGTCGTTGTCGAGTGCCGGCACGCGCCTCTACAAGAAGGTGGACTCGACGCTGCGCGGCAACTTCGCGGCGGAAGTCGCCGCGCTGGTGTCGCGTGCCGGCATGGCGATCGTATGCCCGGCCTACCCGGCCTCGGGGCGCACGACCATCGACGGCCGCCAATGGGTGCGCGGCGTGCCCGTGGAAGCGAGCGAATACTGGCGCAACGAACACATCCCGGGCACGGCAGATCTCGTTGCATTGCTGTCCGCCGAAGACCTGCGTGTCGCCTACACGGCAATCGGCACGGTGCGCGGCAACGCAAACGCGCTCACCGCGCATCTGCGCGAGCTGCAATCCGACCGCGTGCAAGCCGTCGTCTGCGACGCGGAATCCGACGACGACCTGCAACGCATCGCGCGTGCATCCGCGGCGCTCGACGGCGTGTTCTGGGTCGGCTCGGCCGGCCTGGCCCACGGCGTCATCGAAGCGCTGGGGCCGCCGCATGGCGCGAGCGGCCCGACAGCCGGCGGCCCGCATTCGAAAGGCCCCGTGCTGACGGTCGTAGGCAGCATGTCGAGCATTTCGCATGCGCAGCTGGACTGCCTCAAGGCGAACGCGGGCACCCATCTCGTTGCGCTCGAAGTCAGCGTCTGCGCGCTGGACGACCCGCGAAGCGACGTCACGACCGTGGTAAGCGACGCGCTGCGTGGCGGCCGGCATGTCGTCGTCTCGTTGAGCCAGGCACGGCGCGGCGACGTCGACGACGGGCAGCTGTTCTCCACGCGCCTCGCCGCGCTGCTCGCGCCAGCCGTGCGCCACGCCGGCGCAATCATCGCGACCGGCGGCGAAACGGCACGCGCGCTGCTCACCGCGGCCGGCGCGAGCGCGCTGCGTGTCGTCGACGAAATCGAGGACGGCATGCCGCTGCTCGAATGCCGGCTGCACGGCAACGCACTGCCCGTCGTGACCAAGGCCGGCGGTTTCGGCCAGCCCGAATCGATTTATCACGCCTGGCGCCGGTTTGCGAACACAGGCGAGCCGGCCGACACGGCCCAACCCAATCAGTGAAGGGAATTGCCATGGACAACCGTCCCATCATCGGCATCACCATGGGCGACGCGGCCGGCGTCGGACCGGAAATCATCATGAAGAGCCTCGCGCATGCGTCCGTGTACGAGGAGTGCCGCCCCGTGGTCGTCGGCGACGCCGCGCGCCTGCGCGATGCAGGCCGCAGAGCCGGTGTCGATCTCGAGGTGAGCGCGATCGGCCGTCCGTCCGAAGGCGCGTTCCGCGTTGGCGTCGTCGATTGCATCGACCTCGCGCTGATTCCGGCCGACCTGCCTTATGGAAAGCTGTCGGCGATCGCGGGAGACGCCGCGTACCAATACATCGCGCGCACCGTCGAACTGACGTCGAAAGGCGAGCTCGACGCGATCTGCACCGCGCCGCTGAACAAGGAAGCGCTGCATGCCGGCGGCCACATCTTCCCCGGCCACACGGAAATGCTCGCGCATCTGACCGGCATCGACGAGGTGTCGATGATGCTGGTCGCACCCAATCTCCGGGTGATCCACGTGACGACGCACATCGGCCTGCTCGACGCGATCCGCAAGATCGAGCCGGGCCTCGTGCAACGCACGATCGAACGCGGGCACGACACGCTCGTGCGCGCCGGCATCGCGAATCCGCGCATCGGCGTCTGCGGGATCAACCCGCATGCCGGCGAGAACGGGCTGTTCGGCTACGGCGAAGAGGAAGAGAAGATCGTGCCGGCCGTCGAAGTCCTGCAGGCGCGCGGCTGGGACGTGGAAGGCCCGCTGCCGGCCGATACGCTGTTTTTCCGCGCGGGCCGCGGCGATTTCGACGTGGTCGTCGCGATGTATCACGACCAGGGACACGGGCCGGTGAAGGTGATGGGCCTCGAAGCCGGCGTCAACGTGACGGTCGGCCTGCCCGTGATCCGCACGTCCGTCGACCATGGCACCGCGTTCGACATCGCGGGCAAGGGCATCGCCGACGAACGCAGCCTGCTCGAAGCGTTCCGCCAGGCCGTGGATCTCGCGACGCGGCGCAACGAATCGTCGCCCGTGGCCAGCGCCGCGTAAGCGGCCCCGTACGCAACGACACGCAGCACCGTCGAGCGATACCGGCAGGCACAGGCCGGATCGCTCGACGCATCGAACGCACATCAACCGAAGGTAACGTGGAGACAAGCGATGGCCACCTTCAGTTATTGGGATACCGCCACCATCATCGGGATGGTGGTTGCCTACATCGTGGTGACGAGCGTGGTCAGCATCCGGCTGCGCAGCCGCAATTCCGAACAGTTCATGGTGGCCGGGCGTTCGATGCCGGCGCTGGTGGTCGCGATCCTGCTGATGTCGGAATTCATCGGCGCGAAATCGACCGTCGGCACGTCGCAAGAGGCGTTCTCGGCCGGCATCGCCGCGTCGTGGTCGGTGCTCGCGGCCGCCATCGGTTTCCTGCTCTTCGGCCTGTTCATGGCCCGGCGCCTGTACGCATCGGGTGAATTCACGATCTCCGGATTCATCGCGCAGCGATACGGGCACGGTGCGAAGCTCGCCGTTTCCGCGATCATGATCTATGCGCTGTTCGTCGTGAACGTCGGCAACTACGTGAGCGGCGCGGCGGCGATCTCGACGGTCATGCGCATCAACCTGCCGACGGCCGCCGTCATCACCGCGATCGTCAGCACGATCTATTTCGTGTGGGGCGGCCTCAAGAGCGTCGCATACCTGACGGTCGTGCACAGCGCCGTGAAGCTGCTCGGCATCGCCATTCTGGTCGGCGTCGCGTGGAAGCTGTCGGGCGGTATCGCGCCGATGGCACGGAGCCTGCCCGCGCACTACTTCACGTGGTCCGGTGTGCTGTCGGGCGGCACGATCGGCGCATGGATCATCGGCACGGCCGGGGCGATCTTCTCGACGCAGTTCATCATCCAGGCGATCTCGGCCACCCGCAGCCCCGAGGGGGCGCGTGCATCGTCGCTGATCGCCGCGTTCCTGTGCGTGCCGATCGCGCTCGCGCTCGGCTTCATCGGCGTGGCGGCCAAGTACCTGTATCCCGGCGTCAAGAGCCTGTACGCGCTGCCGGTGTTCCTGCAGCACATGAATCCGATCCTGGCCGGCATCGTCACGACGTCGCTCGTGGCATCGATCTTCGTCAGCGTATGCACCGTCGCACTGGCAATCGCGTCGCTGATCGTGAAGGACTTCTATGTGCCGCGTTTCAATCCGACGCCCGACGTCGAACTGAGAATGACGCGCTGGATCTCGCTGGTCGTCGGCTTCCTGCCGCTGATCTTCGTGCTGTTCGTCCCGCAGATCCTCGCGCTGTCGTTCTTCAGCCGCGCGCTGCGGCTGTCCGTGTCGGTCGTCGCGCTGATCGGCATCTATCTGCCGTTCTTCAGCGGCAAGCGCGGTGCCGTGTCGGCCCTCGTCGTCGCGACGCTCGCCACGACGTTCTGGTACCTGCTCGGCAACCCGTTCGGCATCGACAACATGTACGTCGCACTCGTTACGCCGGCCATCGTGCTGGTGATCGGCAAGCTGCTGTTTCATGGCGATGGCGCGAACCTTCGCGACAAGCCGCTCACGCATCGCGAATCGCACTGATGTCGCCCACCCCAGAGAGATTTCATGAGCACGAACCTCGTTGAAGCGGCGAGCGCCGCGTCGGATCATTGCGTTCGCACGGCCTATGCCGACGCGGAACGGCAAGAGGCGTTTCTGCCCGCCGCCTGCGTGCAGAACCACGCGGCCAACCTGCACTGCCTCGACAACGGCGACCTGCTGTGCGTGTGGTTCGGCGGCACCCAGGAAGGCATTCCCGACGTGTCGATCTACCTGTCGCGTCTTGCGGCCGGGACCGACGAATGGTCCGCGCCGCGCAAGCTGTCGGACGACCCGACCCGCTCCGAACAGAACCCGGTGCTGTTCACCGCGCCCGACGGCCGGCTGTGGCTGATCTACACCGCGCAGTTGTCCGGGCATCAGAACACTGCGATCGTACGCCGCCGCGTGTCGACGGACGGCGGCCTCACGTGGGGTCCCGTCGACACGCTGTTCGACCGGCCGGGGACGTTCGTGCGCCAGCCGATCGTCGCGCTCGACGACGGCACGTGGATCTGCCCGATCTTCTTGTGCCGCACGGAGCCCGGCGAGCGCTGGGTCGGCAACGACGACGTCAGCGCGGTCATGGTGTCCGACGACCAGGGTCGGACGTGGACGCCGCACGAAGTGCCGGACAGCGTCGGGTGCGTGCATATGAACGTTCACGTGCTGCACGATGGGTCGCTGCTGGCCCTCTACCGCAGCCGCTGGGCGGACTTCGTCCACGCGAGCCGCTCGACGGACGGCCGCACGTGGAGCGCGCCCGAGCGCACCGACTTGCCGAACAACAACTCGTCGATCCAGTTCACGGTGCTGCAGAACGGTCATCTCGCGCTCGTGTTCAACGAAAGCGACGCGTCGCACGGCAAGGAGCGCCGTGCTTCGCTGTACGACGACATCGACGACTCGGAGGACAGCGGCGAGCTGCGCGACCAGCAGGCGTCCGTGCGCGGCACCGCGTTCTGGGGCGCGCCGCGCGCGCCGATGTCGCTCGCCATCTCGGAGGACGGCGGCCGGACGTGGCCGCGCCGCCGCAACCTCGAAATCGGCGACGGGTACTGCATGACGAACAACTCGGCCGACCAGCGCAACCGCGAATACTCGTATCCGTCGATCGTGCAGTCGCGGGACGGCGCGTTGCACATCGCGTTCACCTGGTTCCGCCAGAAGATCAAGTACGTGCGCGTCGACGAAACATGGGTTCGCGGCCGATGACGCTCCCCGCGGCAACTGGGCGGTCACTGCGGCAATTCGATAAACTTGTCGGTCCAGAGGCGCGCCATGGTGCGCCGAATCGATCAGACCAGGAATTCACGCACATGAAAGTGACCAGGCGCCGGGAGGCGATGCTGCAGGCCGTGCTCGGGGGCATGACGGACGTCGCGACGCTGTGCGAGCACTTCGGGATGTCCGAGGCGACGGTGCGTCGCGACCTGCGTGCGCTGGCGAGCGACCGCCGCATTCTGCGCACGTACGGCGGTGCCGCCGCGGTCGGCGGCCACGAGCCCGAGCCGTCGCTCGAGGAGCGGCGCATCAGCTCGCAGGAACAGAAGGAAGCGATCGCGCACGCGGCGAGTTCGTTCGTCGAGGACGGCGACACCGTGTTTCTCGACGGCGGCACCACGACGGCAGCGCTCGCGCGTCTTCTCGCGGGCCGGACGGACGTTCACGTGGTCACCAACAACCTGCTGATCGTGAGCCCGCTCGTGTCATCGGGCGTGCACGTGACGGTGATCGGCGGCGACGTGCGGTCGTCCAGCATGAGCACGCTCGGGCCGCTCGCGCAAATCGCGCTGAGCCGGCTGAGCGTCGACAA
>NZ_BCPP01000357.1:0-6463 GCF_016586125.1 Burkholderia sp. E168m23 | reverse complement strand
CTCGACGCACCCACGCGCAGCTTCGGCATGCGCGTCACACGTGCGACGCCGCGCCGTCCAGCGCCGCGCGCACGCGCTCGACGCGTTGCGCGTCGACGGGCGCCAGCACCTCGCCGCGCGGCCGCACACCCGAGCCGAAATGCACCGCGCGCACGCCGGTGGCGCGGACGAAGTCGCCGACCGCGTCGATCGTGAGCCCCGAGCCGGCCAGCACCGTGCAGGTCGTGCCCGCCGCCTGCCGCACGAGCCGCGTGATCGTCGCGACCGCATCGAGCACCGACGGATGGCCGCCCGACGTCAGCACGGACGTGACGGCCGGCACGCGCAGCAACGCGTCGAACGCGGCGTTCAGATCGCGCGCGACGTCGAATGCGCGGTGAAACGTGAGCGCGCGCCCGTCGGCGGCCGCCGCGATCCGGGCCAGCGCACCGAGATCGACGTCGCCATGCGCGTCGAGCGCGCCGAACACGACCCCGTTCGCGCCGGCCGCGACCGCCGCGCGCACGTCGCGCTCGATCACGCGCAGGTCGTCGGCGTCATAGACGAACGAGCGGCTGTGCGGACGCACGATCACGTTGACCGGAATCGGCACGGCGGCCACGACGGCCTCGATCAGGCCGACGCTCGGCGTCAGCCCGCCTTCGGTGATCGCGGTCACGAGTTCGAGGCGGTCGGCGCCCGCGCGGGCGGCGGCCTTCGCATCGCCGACGGTCGTGGCGATCACTTCGAGGAGAACGGAGGAAGCGGCGTGTCGGTTCATGGGCGGCCCGCGAATCATCTGGACAATTCGCGCATCCTAGCCGAGCCGCGTGACGGACGCCAGCGTGGCGGCCGCCGCGGACTTCAGCCCAGTACGTCAGCCGCGCCGCACGAGCCAGACGCCGACGAGCGCGGACAACGCCGTCACCGCGGTGCCGGACACGAACCGGAACATGCGCGCATCGAAGTACGCGCCCTGCTGCTGCATCACGTCGACGATCGCCGGTGTGAGCACGAGCATCCCCCAGCCGAGCATCCCGAGCGCCGTGGTCGCGGCCGCGACGAGCAACGTGATGCCCGCGCCGCGCGCACGCGGCCGGAATACGCCGGCAAACGCACCCGCGGCCAGCAGCACGGCCGACACCGCGAACAGCACGGCAACGAATACGGCCGTCGCGCCCGCGTAGCCGACTTTCATGAACGAGGCCATCTGCGCGGCCATCACGCAAAAGCCGGCGATCGAGAACAGCACGATCGCCAGCGCGTTGCGCACGACGCTCACGCGAAGGCGTGCCGGAAATACGCGGTCGCCGGGCGCCGGAACAGCAGATAGACGAACACCGCGAACAGCAGGAAGCCGGGAATCAGCACCATGAACATCGACTTCGGCATGTTGACGAACGAAAACGCGAAGCCGAACACCGACGTCGCGAGGTAGGCCTTGCGCGACCACTCGCGCCCCTTGAGGATCGCGACGCCGATCACGACGTTCGCGGCTTCGATGATCACGCTGATGCCGAGCGTCGCCCAGACTGGCAGCAGGTAGTGCGACAGCAGCGCCTGGGTGGTCGGCATGCCGATCGAGAACGGCGTATACACGCAGGTGATCGCGTTGGTCACGATGATGATCCACGCGAGGATGGTCAGCGAAATTGGTCTTTTCATGGTGTTTTCCTTTTTATATTCGCCGCCATGGTGGCCCCCGGGACGGCGCGCGCGGTCACGACGGCCGCGCTCGCGCCATTGTCGGGGAAGCGCACGGTGAACGCAACGGCCGCCCCCGCAGCCCCGCGCGCCCTCTCCGCATGCGAGCCGTGCGTCGCTACGCGGCCTGCGCGTCGTCGTCGAGCCAGTCGATATCGCCGCACAGCACGCGCTGCGCATCGCCGACGCGCACGGCCACCGACAGCGTCACGCACGGCTGCGCCTCGTTGATCGACAGGTACGGCCGCGTGACCTGCACGCGCCCCGGCTCGGCGATCGCCGAGCGGAAATACGGCCGGCGCAGCCAGTTCGCGCCCTGCGCGTCCGCCAGCGGCGAAAAACGCGCCTCGGCCAGCGCGCGATCAGCGCGCAGCACGACGTTGCGGCCCGACTGCCGGCCCTGCGCATCGAGCAGGAAGCAGCGCGCGGCGGCGTCGAGCGCGAGGAAATTCCAGCACACCTCGTCGAGCGGCTCGCCGGCCTCGAGGCGCTCGGCCGCGCGTTCGAACGCGCGCAGGTACGGGGCGAGCCGCTGCGTGTCGCGCCGCTCGCGCGCTTCAGTCTGCTGACGAAAGCGCTCGGTCAGCTCGCCGATGCAGCCGGTCGCGGCCGCGCTGTCGGGCAGCCCCGGCGCCGGGCGGCCGAAGTAGTAGCCCTGCACGAAATCGGCCTCGCACGACAGCGCGATCTGCGCTTCGTGCTCGGTCTCGATCCCTTCGACGAGCACCAGCTTGCCGGCCTCGTGCAACAGCGTCACGAGCCCGTGCAGGATCGCGGTGAGCCCGGTGCGGTGCGCCGCGTGCGACAGCATGATGCGGTCGAGCTTCACGATGTCCGGGTTCAGTTGCCAGATCCGTTCGATGTTCGAGTGGCCCGCGCCGAAATCGTCGAGCGCGATCAGGAAGCCGTGCGTGCGGAATTCGCGCACGGCCTCCGCGAGCCGCTCGACGTCGTCCGCGCGCTGTTCGAGCACCTCGAGCACGATGCGGCGGGGCGGCATGCCGAGCCGCTTCAGGTTCGCGAGCAGCGCGGCCGCCTGGAACGGGTCAGTGAGCACGCCGGGATGGACGTTGAGAAACAGCCACTCGCGCTCCGCGCCGAGCAGCGCGAAATTCTCCAGATGCAGCGCCTGCGCGAGCCGGTCGAGCTGCAGCAGTTCGTCGCGGCGCGCGGCTTCGCCGAACACGTCGAGCGGCGACACGGCGCGGTCGAGCGCATCGTGCGCGCGCAGCAGCGCCTCGTAGCCCACCGCGCGCTGATGCGACAGGCTGAATATCGGCTGGAACACGGTCGTGAGCGTCAGGTCGCGATGCTGCGTCGCCAGCCGTTCGAGGCCGGAGCTCATCTCCCGCTCGAACCGGTACGGCGACGCGGCGGCCGGACGCTCCTGTTGCACGATCGTCATGCTTCCTCCTGGTGATGCAATCGAACGCGACGTCCGCCGAAACGGACGACGAACGGGACGGCGCGCAATGTCATGGTTGGACCCTCGGTTGCCCGGCGCGGGCCGGGTGGCTACCCACCTTCAAGCAAGCTCCGTGCAAGGCGCGCAGAACCCATGCGCCGCGCGGCCGCACGCGGCCACCGCACCACCGTGGCGCGCTACTCGCGCACCATTTCCGTGCGCACGCACCGACCGCTTGAACGCGCCCGTCACGTCGGCACGCTACACTCCGTACGATCGTTTCATTTCACGTCATTCGCCGTATCGATGGAAATCGTTTTCACAGTCCTCATTCTGCTGCTGACCGTCGCACTGTCCGGCGCCGTCACGCGCCTCCTGCCGTTGCAACTGCCGTTGCCGCTGATGCAGATCGCGTTCGGCGCGATGCTCGCGTGGCCGAAGCTGAACCTGCACGTCACGTTCGATCCCGAGATCTTCATGCTGCTGTTCATTCCGCCGCTGCTGTTCGCGGACGGCTGGCGGATTCCGAAACGCGAGCTTTATCTGCAGCGCCGCGCGATCCTGATGCTCGCGTTCGGGCTCGTGTTCATGACGGTACTCGCAGTGGGCTACTTCGCACACTGGCTGATTCCCGAGTTGCCGCTGCCGATCGCGTTCGCGCTCGCTGCGGTGCTGTCGCCGACCGACGCGGTCGCACTGTCGGGCATCGCCGGCAAGGGCCGCATTCCGCCGCAACTGATGCACATCCTCGAAGGCGAGGCGCTGATGAACGACGCGTCGGGCCTCGTCGCGCTGAAGTTCGCGATCGCGGCCGCGCTCACCGGCGTGTTCTCGCTGCGCGCCGCGTCGGTCACGTTCGTGATCGTCGCCGCCGGCGGGCTCGCGACGGGCGCGATCGTGTCGTGGGTATTCAGCGCGCTGTCGACGCGCTTCCTGAATGCCGAGCAGGAAGGCGATCCGGCCCCCGGCATCGTGATGACGCTGCTGGTGCCGTTCGCCGCCTACCTGTTCGCCGAGCACCTCGACCTGTCGGGCGTGCTCGCGGCCGTGTCGGCCGGGATGATGATGAATTACACGAGCTTCTCGCGCAAAAGCACCGTCGCGTCGCGCGTGCGCGCCGAAAGCACGTGGGCGATGATCGAATTCGTGTTCAACGGCATGGTGTTCATCATGCTCGGGCTGCAGTTGCCGCACATCATCGGCCGCGCGCTCGTCGACGCGCACCATACGAGCGACGCGCTGGTCGGCCGCATGATCTTCAACGTGTGCGCGATGATGCTCGCGCTGTATGCGATCCGCTTCCTGTGGGTGTGGCTGCTGCGCTGGTTCGCGAGCCGCCGCGCCGCGCGCCATGGCCTCGCCGGCACGATGGCCGGCGTACGCACGATCGCGGTGATGACGGTCGGCGGCGTGCGCGGCGCGGTCACGCTCGCCGGCGTGCTGTCGATTCCGGTCGCGCTGTCCGACGGCGCGCCGCTGCCGGGCCGCGACACCGCGATCTTCATCGCGTCGGCCGTGATCCTCGGCTCGCTGATCGTCGGGGTGATCGGCCTGCCGCTGCTGCTGCGCGGCGTGCGCTCGACGCGCAACCCGCTCGGCAACGAGGAGCGCATCGCACGCTCGGCCGCCGCGCAGGCCGCGATCCGCGCGGTCGATTCGTCGCACGACGCGATCTCGGCCGATCTCGACGAATCGGGCGCGGCGCGCTGCGCGGACATCTCCGCGCGCGTGATGGATCAATATCGCCGCCGGCTCGCCGCGCTGGCCGACGACGGCCCCACGCCGCGCGCGCAAGCGCAGCAGGCCGAAACGATGGAGCTGCAGATGCGGATCGCGGCCGTGCGCGCGGAACGCTCGGCGCTGTACCGGCTGCGCAGCGACAGCAAGATTTCCGACGAGACGCTGACGAAGCTGCTCCGCGAGATCGACCTGTCTGAAACCGCGCTGTCGACGCGCAAGAAAGGCATTGTTTGACGGGGCCGGCTGCGGCCCGCGCGCAGCCACCCAGGACCATAAAAAACGGCGACGCTCGCACGAGCATCGCCGTTTTCACATCCACTCACGCTCGCGTTACTTCGCGACGACGACCGGAATCCCCTTCAGCATCCCCGCGCCCTTCATCTCGTCGAGCGCATGCTGCACGGCCGCGCTCGTCGCCGCGTCGATGCCGAGCTGCAGCGCGAGCTCGCGTTCCGCACGCTTCACGCCGGCCAGGTTGCGCACCTTCACGTGACCGAAGCCGCGCACGCGCGCGTGCAGGTCGGCCAGTTGCACGACCTGCGCCGTATTGCCGGGGGTCATCGCGGCGAACGCACGCGTGAGCGTCGTTTCGTAGTCGTCGGCCAGCGCGCGCTCCATCTTGCGCTCGACCGTGCGGCCGAACGGATCGAGCCACGTGCCGCGCAGGCTGCGCACGCGCGCCAGCATGCCGAACACCGGCCACATCCACTGGCCGAACACGCGCTTCTTCGGCGTACTGCCGTCGCTGCCGGCCTTCGCGACCGTCGGCGGCGCCAGGTTGAACTTCACGCGGTACGTCTGCCCCGGCACGCCTTCGAACTGCGCTTCGAGCGCCGTGCGGAACGCGTCGTCCGTGTACAGCCGCGCGACTTCGTATTCGTCCTTCACCGCGAGCAGCCGGTAGAACGTCGTCGCAACCGCGCGCGTCAGCGCATCGTCGCCCTTCGCGCGCGCCGCGTTCACCAGCGCCCGATAGCGCTCGACATAGCGCGCACCGCCATACGCGTCGAGACGCGCCTCGCGATCGGCGATCAGCTCGGCAAGCGTCTCCGGCGCGGCGTGGACGGCCACCGCATGACGCGCGTTCCACAACGCGTCGAGGCCCGCCGCGTCGCCGGCCGCCATTCGGCCGATCGAGAACGCAAGCTTGTTCATCGGTACCGCGACGTTGTTCAGCTCGATCGCGCGCATCATCGCGGCGAGCGACACCGGCACGAGGCCGAGCTGCCACGCGTAGCCGAGCATCAGGATGTTCGCGCCGATCGAATCGCCGAGGAATTTCGCGGCGAGCGCCTGCGCGTCGCAGCTCGACAGGTAGCCGTCGCCGGCCGCGTGGTGCATTTTTTCAAGCAATGCGTCCGCATGCAGGTTCGCGTCGGGGTTCTGCACGAACGACGCGTTCGGAATCCGGTGCGTGTTGACGACGATCCGCGTGCGCGCGTGACGCACCGTCTGCAGCGCCTCGGCGCTCGCACCGACGACCATGTCGCACGCGAGCAGCACGTCGGCCTGCTGCGTGTCGATGCGCACCTGGTTCAGCCAGCGGTCGCTCGACGCGATCCGCACGAACGACAGCACCGAGCCGCCCTTCTGCGCGAAACCCATGAAGTCGAGCACCGATGCGCTCTTGCCTTC
>NZ_BCPP01000356.1:0-6468 GCF_016586125.1 Burkholderia sp. E168m23 | reverse complement strand
GCGAGGCCCGTTTCCAGCAGTTGCGCGCGTGTCAGCGCGATGCCGGCGCAGGATTTGATCGGATAGACGAAGAGTTCGGTGATGGCTGGCATGACGCTGGCTGAAGGCGGGCTGATCGAAGCGCGATTGTGCCAGATCGTGCCGCAGCCGTTTGGGCGGCTGCGCGCCGCCCGCGCTCGTCACGCGAGCGGGAAGCCCGTGTCGAAGGTCGTGCGTACGTCGAGCGGCTGGCGCAGCAGCCCGGCCTTCAGGTAGAAGTCGGCCGTGCGTTGCTGCTCGGCGATCACCGGCGCGTCGATCGGCAGCCAGCGCGTGCCGCGGCGCTCGAATTGCAGCTTCGCGGCGGCCGGCGGAATGCCGATGATGCGCGCGAGCGCCGCCGAATACGCGTCGACGTGCCGGTACGACCAGGCCTGCGCGCGCACGACGCGCCGCAGGAAATCGTGCAGCACGTCGCGTTTCGATGCGATCGCCGCGTCGGTCGCCGCCAGATAGCTGAGGCCCGACCACAGCCCGCGGCCGTTGACCAGCACGCGCGCGCGGCCGCTCGTTTCGGCGAGCGCGGTATAGGGCTCCCAGGTTGCCCACGCGTCGATCGAACCGGTGGCGAGCGCCAGCATCGTGTCGGCCGGCGGCAGGAAGCGGAACGACACGGCGTCGGGCGGCAGGCCGGCCGCGTCGAGCGCCTTCAGCGTGACGAAATGGCCGATCGAGCCGCGCGTGGTGCCGATGCGCTTGCCTTTCAGGTCGGCCGCGCCTTTCAGCGCGGCGTCGGGCTGCACGAGCACGGCCGTGCCGTACGGATCGGAACGGTTCGCGCCGATCACCTTGATGCGGGCGCCCGATGCCAGCGCGAAGATCACCGGCGCGTCGCCGATCGGCCCGCAGTCGACGGCGGCCGCGTTCAGCGCTTCGGCGAGCGGTGCGGCGGCAGGAAATTCGGTCCACGCGATGTCGTACGCGAGGCCGTTCAGTTCGCCGGCCGCTTCGAGCAGTGCGCGCAGCCCGCCTTTCTGGTCGCCGGCGCGCAGCAGCGGGCGTGCGCCCGATTGCGCGCGCACGACGGCGGGGGCGGCGGCGATCGTGGCAAGGGCGCTCGCCTGGGCGAGGAAGTGGCGTCGGGTCGGATTCATCGTGAAGTTCGGTTGAGGGAAGGGTTCATGAATTCAATGCGGGAGCCCGGCTTGTACGTCGCGCACTGGTTCCCGATCGACGCGCAGCAGCAGTGCGGTCAGCGCGTCGCCGCGGGTGGCCGGCGTGGACGGCCGGACAGCCGCCGTATCCGAGCGGCACAGCAGGTCGGCGTCCGACCAGCCGGCGCTGCCCGGCAACGCACGCGCGCGCAGCCAGCCGCGTCGATCCGCAAGCAGTTGCGTGCCGCCGAGCGCATCGGGCGCGACGCCGGCAATCGTCGCGAACGCGCGCCACGCATCGACGGTCGTCGCGACGCAGTTCGCACGCGAGCCGGTCGACGATGGCACCGACACCCCGTTTTCGGTGACCAGCAAGGTCTGCCAGCGGGCGTCTTCCTGCGGTGGCGTCGCGCCGGGCGCAAGCGCGACGACGCGCACGCGCTGGCCTTCGCGCCAGCGCTCGAGCGCTTGAGGCGCGGCGTCGCCGCACCGCACGTCGAGGGCCGGCAGCGGGACCGGCACCGGCCACGCGCCTTCTGCCTGCGCGCCGCTGCCGGCAGCCAGCGCTTTCAGGTAGTCGAGCACGGCCCAGGTGTCCTGCGGGCCGAGGGTCGCCGCAAAGCCGGGCATCGTCGGCGCGCCGTGCTCGTCCTGCGTGCCGTGGCGCACGCGCCAGAACAGTTCGCCGTCGAGGCGACGCGCGAGCAGCGCGCCGGCGAAGGTCGGCGGCCAGTGCGCGAGCGTGGCCGCGAGCGGCCCTTCGCCGCGTCCGTCCGTGCCGTGGCAGGCCGCGCAATGTTGCGTGTACAGGTGCGCGCCGCGCATCACGTTCGCTACGGAAAACGGCGCGGGATCGCGCTGAAAGCTGGTCGGCACGGCCGGCGCGAGCCACAGCGACGCGGGTGGCCACGGCGCGAACCACGCGACGGCCAGCGCGGCGATGGCCAGCACGACACGCCACTTGCGCGAAGCCAGCGCGGTGCACGCGAGCACGACGGCCAGCGCCGTCGCGCCACAGGCGAGCGCGAGCTGCCGCGTGAGCCCCGCGTCGATGCGCAGCGTCTCGAGCGCGATGCGATGCGCCCACGGCCACGCGGCCTGTCCGTCGGCGTCGCCGGTCAGGCCGATCGCGTGCAGCCCACGCGCCAACGCGATTTGCGCGCGATACAGCAGTTGCAGGAACGCGATGGCCCAGTCGGCGAACGGCGGCGCGTTCATCGCGCGCGTCCCCGGTGGATCGCGGTCAAACGTCGAACGGCATCCGGCATCTACCAGCTCGCATCGAGCCCGAGATGCCGCAGCGCGTCGTGCCGCAATTCGGCGAGGCGCGGGTCGCCGCGATGGCGCGGGTAGGGCAGGTCGACGCGCAGTTCGGCGACGATCGTTGCCGGGCGCGGCCCGAACACGATCACGCGCTGCGCGAGGAACAGCGCTTCTTCCACGTCGTGCGTGACGAGCAGCGCGGAGAAACCGTCGCGTTGCCACAGCGCGGTCAGCTCGGCCTGCATCGTGAGCCGCGTCAGCGAATCGAGCTTGCCGAGCGGTTCGTCGAGGATCAGCAGGCGCGGATCGTTGACGAGCGCGCGGGCGAGCGCGACGCGCTGCGCCATCCCGCCGGACAACTGATGCGGAAACACGTTCGCGAAGTCCTGCAGCCCGACGCGCGCGAGCGCATCGTCGACGCGATGCTGCGAGGCACGCGCCACGCCGCGTGCTTCGAGGCCGAGCGCGACGTTCGCGCGCACGCGCCGCCACGGGTACAGCGTCGGGTCCTGGAACACGACGATGCGCGACGGATCGGGGCGCTCGATCGGCACGCCATCCTGCGCGATGGTGCCTTGCCGTGCGGCGTCGAGCCCCGCGACGAGGCGCAGCAGCGTCGATTTCCCGCAGCCGCTCGGGCCGAGCAGCGCGACGAATTCGCCGGCCGCGACCGACAGCGACACGTCGTCGAGCACCGGCAGCGCGCCGTCGGGGCCGTCGAACGCATGGCTCACGCGGCGGATGTCGATGCGCGCGCCGCGCGGCGGCGTGACGGCGGGCGCCGCGGCAGTGGCCGCGGACGGTTCGAGTACGGCGGCGCTTACCATTTGACGGTTCCTTTCTGCCAGGCGAGCACACGGTCGCGCACGGCGAACAGCAGCGCGATCAGCCCGGAAAACAGCAGCGCCATCACGATCAGCGCCGCATACATGTTCACGTACGACGCCCAGCCCTGCGCCCAGCTCAAATACCAGCCGAGCCCCGACTTGACGCCCATCATCTCGGCGACGACCAACACGGTGAACGACGCGCTCAGCCCCATGAAGATGCCGACGAACACGTGCGGCAGCGCGGCCGGAATCGCGACGCGCAGCACGAGGAAGCGTGCGTTCGCGCCGAGCGTGCGCGCGACGTCGTAGTACTGCTTGTTCACGCTCGCGACACCGGACCACGTGAGCACGGCAACCGGGAAGCCCGTCGCCAGCGCGATCAGGAACGCGGCGGCCGAATAGCTCGACGGGAAGAAGTAGAACGTGAGCGGCAGCAGCGCGGTGGCCGGCACCGGCCCGAGCACGCGCAGCACCGGATGCACCCAGTAGCCGATCCGGCGCGACCAGCCGATCGACACGCCGACCGCGAAGCCGACCGTGACGCCGTACGCGAAGCCGAGTGCGAGCAGCTTCAGCGTGTTGGCGGCGCTGCCGGCGAGGCGCGGCCAGTCGTCGACGTAGACCTCGATCAGCGCCTGCGGCGGCGCGAAGAACGGCGTCGGCAGCCAGCCGGTTTTGGCGGTGACGATTTCCCACGCGGCGAGCACGAGCGGCAGCGCGACGAGCCACGGGCCGGCCGGCCGTACCCGCGCGAGCCGCGTGCGGGTCGCAGGGACGAGATGGCCGAGCGTCGCGGCGGCGAGCAGCAGCGCGGCGATTGTCCACGCGGCCGTGCCGAACGTGTCGGTGTACGCCCAGTCGCTGAAGCCTACGATCCGGTTCGGCCACAGTTGCGTGAGCGCGCCGAGCGCGGCCCATGCGAATGCGGCGGCGATCCCGGTCGGCCAGATGCGCTCGCGCCGCGCTTGCGCGGCCAGCGTGGCTTCGCACGTCGTGCAGGCTGCGCGCGCGGAACCTGGAGCGTTGGCGGCGGCGCCGGCCGGAGCCGACGCGGTGCGTGCGGCGGAAGCGTGTTCGATCGTCGACATCGCGTTACCCCAGTACGTTCGCATAGACCTGCTGCGCGAAGCGCTGCGGGTCCGTGCTCTTCTTCAGCACGCTGATGCGGCGGAAATCGTCCGCATAGAACGCGATTTCCTGCTGCAGGTCGACGTTGGTCGGGTGATGCGTGTAGGTGAGCGTCGCATACAGCTTGCGCAGATCCTCGGGGCTGATCTTCGGCGAATACTTCGCGAACACCTTGGCGGCTTCGTTCGGGTTGTCGTGCGTGTATTCGGTGGCCTGCACGATCGAGCGCGCGAGCGCGGCGGCCGACGGCCGGTCGTTGCGCACGAGGTCGCCGCGCGCGCCGATCACGCAGCACACCTTGCGCGCGTATTCGCCGGACAGGTTGGTCGCGAGTTCGGTGTACGCGCCGTTGCTGCGCTTTTCGAGCAGATACAGATTCGGGTCGCCGTCGGCGATCGCGTGGATCTCGCCCTTGTCGACCGCGACGCCGAGCAGGTCGGCCGGATACTGCCGCCACGTGATGTCGCGCTCCGGATCGACGCCATTTTTCGCGAGCAGGATCGAGAAGAAGTGCTTGCCGGGCGCGGCGAGATCGCTGACGCCGACCGTCTTGCCCTTCAGCGCCTGCAGCGTCGTGACGCCGGCCGCCTTCGCGCCGAGCAGGCGCACGCAGCCGCCGTGCGAACTGCCGATGATCTTCACGTCGAAGCCGGCTTCGAGCGGCTTCAGCCAGCGGTGGATCATCCCGACCGCCGCATCGGCCTTGCCGGTCGCGATCGATTCGAGCAGTTGATCGGTCGAGCCGCTGTAGTTGATCAGATCGACCTGCAGCCCGTTCTTCTCGAAGAAGCCGCGCTCCTGCGCGACGACGATCGGCGTCAGGCAGAACGCGTTCTGGTTCCACGCGAACGTGAGTTTCTTCAGCGGCGGCGCGGACCACGCCTTGCGGCCGAGCGTGATCGCAGGGACGGCGAGCGCGGCGGCGCCGGCCGCGCGCAGCAGCCGGCGGCGTTGGTCGTCGTGCGTGTCGGCGGGCGCGGGTGCGGTGGTGTGGGTCATTGTGTGGTCTCCGGGGTGGCGCAAGGGCGGCTCAGTCGAGCAGATCGGGTTCGTCGGCGACGACGCGCGCGAACAGGCTGTCGAACGCATGCAGCGCACCGTCGGGGCCGCCGATCTGGCCATGCGTATGACGCGCGGTCGCGTGATCGATCGGTTGCGGCGTGCCGGCCGCTTCGGCCAGCAACTGCGTGTGCGCGGCATTGTCGAGCGCGATGTACCACCACGCGGCGGCCTCGACCGTCGGGCCAGCCGTCAGGATGCCGTGGTTCTTCAGGATCACGCCCTTGTGCGTGGTGCCGTCCGGCTTCGCGAGCGCATCGGCGATCCGCGCGCCTTCGCTGGTGTCGACGACCATCCCCGTGAAATCGTCGAACAGCGCGTGGTCTTCATAGAACACGCACGCGTCCTGCGTGAGCGGATCGAGCGGGCGGCCGAGCGTCGACCAGGCCTTGCCGTAGGTCGAATGCGTGTGCGCGGCGGCGACGACGTGCGGATGGGCTTCGTGGATCGCCGCATGGATCGCGAACGCGGCCTTGTTCAGCGGCCGTTGACCGATCGCGGTTTCGCCGCGCGCGTTGACGAGCAGCAGGTCGGAGACCTTGATCTGCGAGAAATGCACGCCGAGCGGGTTCACCCAGAAATGATCGGGCAGCTCCGGATCGCGCGCGGTGATGTGGCCGGCGAGGCCCGACGCGAAGCCGAAGCGCGCGAACAGGCGGAACGCGGCCGCGAGCCGCTCCTGCCGGTGGCGGCGCTCGGCGGCCACGTCGATGCGCGGCGCGGGCGGGTCGAACCAGAAGTGCTGGCGCGGGGTGTCGGCGAGCACGAGGCCCGATGCGGTACGGTCGGGCGACGAAAGGACGGCGGACATGGTGGCGTAGGGCTCCGTATGGTTCCGTGGGGCTCAGGCGGCGCGGCGGGCCGCGTCGCGTGCGGCGACGGCGCCGCGCACGCGCGGAATCAGTTCGCGGCCGTAGTCGATCGCGTCTTCCAGCGGATCGAAGCCGCGGATCAGGAACGTCGTCACGCCGAGGTCGTAGTAGTCGAGCAGCGCGTCGGCGACCTGTTCGGGCGTGCCGACGAGCGCCGTCGAATTCGAGCGCGCGCCGGTGAGC
>NZ_BCPP01000355.1:0-6470 GCF_016586125.1 Burkholderia sp. E168m23 | reverse complement strand
CCGGATGGCGGTCGGTGCGCGCCAGTCCGACATCCTGCAGCAGTTCCTCGTCGAGGCCGTGCTCGTCTGCCTGCTCGGCGGCACGATCGGCATCGCGCTGTCGTTCGGGCTCGGCGCGCTGTTCTCGGTGTTCGTCGCGCAGTGGAAGATGGTGTTCTCGGCCGGCGCGATCGTGACGGCGTTCGTGTGCTCGACGCTCACCGGCGTGATTTTCGGCTTCATGCCCGCGCGCAACGCGTCGCGGCTCGACCCGATCGATGCGCTCGCGCGCGACTGACGAAACATGGCCATCATGCATTCCTCCCCGCTTCACCGTCTCGGCGCATTCGCGTGCGCGGCCGCACTGCTCGCCGGCTGCGCGGGTGCGCGCCATGATCCGCTGCCCGCCGTCGCGATGCCCGCGAACTGGGCCGCGCCGGTCGCGGCCGACGCGCCGGCCGCCACGGGCGACTGGTGGCGCAGTTTCGGCGATCCGCAACTCGACGCATTGATCGACGACGCGCTGCGCGCCAACAACGATCTCGCGATCGCGGCGATCCGCGTGTATCGCGCACAGTTGCAGGCCGGGCTCGTCGATACGAACCTGACGCCCAACGTGACGCTCGGCGCGAACGGCGCCGTATCGCGTACGCTCGACACGCACCAGATGAGCCGTTCGAGCGGTGTCAATGGTTCGCTCAGCTATGAACTCGACCTGTGGGGCCGGCTGGCCGCGCTGCGCGACGCCGCGCACTGGGAGGCCGACGCGACCGCCGACGATCTGGAAGCCGCACGGCTGTCGCTGATCGGCACGACCGCGGCGCTGTACTGGCAGATCGGCTATCTGAACCGGCAGATCGCGCTCGGCGACGCGAATATTGCGTATGCGGAGCGCACGCTCGCGCTCGTGCGGTCGCGGCACACGGCCGGCGCCGTGTCGGGGCTCGACCTCGCGCAGGCCGAACAGAGCCTCGCCGCGCAACGCGCGGCGCAGACGCAGCTGATCCAGCAGCGCACCGAGAACCGCCACGCGCTCGCGATCCTGTTCGACCGGCCGCCGCAGCAGCGCGCGGCCGAGCCGGCTGCGTTGCCCGACGCCGCACCGCCCGACGTGGCGGCCGGCCTGCCCGCCAGCCTGCTCGGCCGGCGCCCCGACCTGCGTGCGGCGGAATTCCGGCTGCGCGAATCGCTTGCGCAGGTCGACGCGACGCGCACCAGCTTCTATCCGACCTTCACGCTGACCGGCAGCGCCGGCACGACGAGCACGAGCCTCGAGCGCGTGCTGACGAATCCGGTCGGCACGCTCGGGCTCGGCCTCGCGCTGCCGTTCATCCAGTGGAACACGATGCAGTTGCAGATCAGGGTGTCGAAGTCGCAGTACGAGGAAGCGGTCGTCGGGTTCCGCCAGCGGCTCTACACGGCGCTCGCGGAAGTCGAGAACGCGCTGTCGGCGCGCGTGCAGCTCGAACGCGAAGCCGAACAGCGCGCGCTGTCGCTCGCCCAGGCCCAGCGCGCCGAACGGCTGGCCGCCGCGCGCTTCGCGGCCGGCGCGACCGCCGTGCAGCCGTGGCTCGATCAGCAGCAGGTGCTGCGGAGCGCACAAAGCGCCGACGAACTGACGCGTCTGAACCGGCTCAACAACCAGATGAAGCTCTACCGCGCGCTCGGCGGCGGGACTTCCTGACCGGCCGTCACACGCCGCACCTCACCCGCCGCACGCCGGCCGCGTCATTCGCACACGGCCGCTCCACGCCGCGCCGGCGCGAACGCCACCGCGCTCGCGGTCGCGAGCAGGGCCACGCCCGCCGCGCCGTACACCATCACCCAGCCGAAGCCATGCACGAGCGCCGCGTGCAACGCCGCGCCGCTCGGGTCGGCCTGCGCGAGCGCCGGCGCGATCGCCTGCAGCCCGTCGGTGCGGCCCGCCGCGATCTCCTGCGCGAGCCGGCGCAGCGCCGCGTCGCCGATCGCGCCGGCCGGCCCGCCCTTCAGGCTCGCGACGATCCCCGCCACCAGCACGAAGCCCATCGTCGCGATGTTCAGCGCCAACGAGATCATCCGCGCGCTCATGTCGATGCCCGACGCCATCCCGGCCCGCGCACTCGGCACCGCGCCCGTCGTCGTGTCGGTGACGGGCGTATTGGTCAAGCCGAGCCCGATGCCGGCGATCACGCAGCCCGGCAGCATCGTCAGCCAGCTCGCATGATCGGCCGCGCTGCCCAACCGCATCAGCACGAAACCGGCCGCGATCGTGAACAGGCCGGCCGGAATCACGACGCCCGGCCCGTAGCGCAATGCAAGCCGTTCGCCGAACGGCGGCGCGATCAGCGTCGGCAGCGTGTACGCGAGCAACGCGAGGCCGGCCGTCACGCTGTCGTAGCCGAGCGCGACCTGGAACCAGATCGGCAGGTAGATCATGAACGGCCAGAAGCTGAAGTTCATCCCCATCGAGCCGAAGATCGCGCCGGTGAACGCGCGAATCCGGAACACCGAGAAGTCGAACATCGGCCGTGCGCTGGCGCGCTCCGCGATGACGAAGCCGAGCACCGCGAGCACGGTCGCACCGAGCACACCGAGGCCGGCCGCGCTCGTCAGCCCGAGTTCGGCGCTTTGGGTGATGTAGAACGCGAGGCCGAGCACCGCGAGCGACAGCGTGACGATGCCCGCCACATCGAGCGCGCCCGCATGCGGATCGCGCGACTCCTGCACCGCGCCGCCGATCAGCACGAGCGCGACGGCCGCGAGCGGCGCATGGACGAGGAACACCCACGGCCAGCTCGCCAGCGCGACGATCGCGCCGCCGACGATCGGCCCGAAGCCGAGCCCGATGCCGAACACGATCCCCCAGATTCCGAACGCGCGGCCGCGCTCGCGCCCTTCGCGGAACTGGTGCGACAGCACGGCGATCTGGCAGATCAGCATCGCGCCGCCGCTCGCGCCCTGCAGCAGCCGGCCCGCGACGAGCACCGGCACGTTCGGCGCGAGCCCGCACAGCAGCGACGTCGCGCCGAACAGCACGGTGCCGATGACGTACACGCGCTTGCGGCCGAACCGGTCCGCAAGCGTGCCGGCCGCCATCAGCACCGTCGTACACGCGATCGTGTACGCGTTCATGATCCACTGCATGCCGTTGAAATCGCCATGCAGCACGTGTTCGAGCGTCGGCAGGATCACCGGCACGCTCGAGATCTCGAGGCCGAACATCAGCGACGTGAGACAGACGGCCGCGAGCGCGACCGCATTCCTGCGGGAGTCGGATAGCGTCATGCGTATTGCGCGGCGGCCCGGCGACAGGCCGCGCGCCTCCAGGTGAGTAGGATTCGCCGCGCGCGGCCGGCGACGCACGCTGGGCGGGAATCGGTACTATAGTGAGAATTCACCTCCCCATTGACGCACCCGTTTCCATGGACTGGGGAATCTCAGGCCCCAATCGATGCAACGCACAACCCGCCATGACCGACAGACTCGACGGCGTGACGACCTTCGTCCAGGTCGTGGAATCCGGCAGCTTCGCGCTCGCCGCGGAACGGCTCGACATGACGCGCTCGGCCGTCGGCAAGGCGATCGCGCGGCTCGAGAAGCGGCTCGGCGCGCGGCTGCTGCAGCGCACGACGCGCAGCCAGAGCCTGACCGACGACGGCCAGGCGTACTACGACCGCTGCGTGCGCGCGCTGGCGGAACTGGAAGCGGCGGAAGCCGATCTCGACTGCGGCCGCCACGAGGCGCGCGGCAAGCTGCGGCTGAGCGTGCCGCTCGCATTCGGGCATCACTGCGTGACGCCGATCGTGCTCGACCTCGCGCGCACTTACCCGCACCTGCGGATCGACGTGTCGATCACCGACCGTTTCGTCGATCTCGTCGAGGAAGGGATCGACCTCGCGGTGCGGATCGGCCCGCTCGCCGACAGCACGAGCCTCGCGGTGCGGCGGCTCGGCACGCAATACGGGAGCCTCGGCGCGGCGCCGTCGTATCTCGCTCGCCACGGCACACCGCAATCGCTCGACGATCTGAAAAACCACCGCACGATCGCGTATTCACGCTCGGGCGTCGTGCAGCCGTGGTACCTGCGTGCGCCGGACGGCTCGAGCGTCCACATCGACATGCCGCACCAGCTCAGTTTCGACGACGTGCAGGCGATCGCGGCGGCCGGTGCGTCGGGGTTCGGGATCGCGTGGCTGCCGAGCTGGCTGCTCGATCACTACGTGAAGCGCGGGGAGATGGTGGTCGTGCTCGATCGCTGTTTCGTCTGCGAAGGCGACATTCATGCGATCTGGCCGAAAACGCGCTACCTGCCACGCAAGACGCGCTGCGTGATCGATGCGCTCGTGGAGGCGGTACCGCCGATGATCGAGCGCTGAGCGCCAGGCGCCGAGCGCGGACGCAAAGGAAGGCAATGCGCGGCAACCGACGCGCCGCACGGGCGCGTCGGGCCGTCACGCGACGATCACGCCGCGCCGAGATCGGCGAGCGGATGCGCGAACAGTTTCCACGGCGACGTCAGGAAATGCCGCACGCGTTCGGCGCGCAGCTCGACGAGCGACGCAGGCGCCCAGCGCGGCTTGCGATCCTTGTCGACGAGATGCGCGCGCACGCCTTCGCAGAAATCGCCTTCCTCGATCGCGCGCGCCACGATGCCGAGCTCCATCCGGAACGACTCCGCGAGCGTCATCTGCCGGCCGCGCAGCAGCGCCTCGCGCGTCACGGCGAGCATCGTCGGCGAATGGCTCGCGAGCGCGTCGAGCGTCGCCTGCAGCCATTGGCGGTGCTCGCGTGCCAGCTCGTCGCGCGTCAGCTCCTGCGTGAGCGTCGCGACGATCCGCTCGACGCTCGAGCGCTTGTCGAAATGGCGGACGATCCACGGCATCTGGCTGTCGAGCGCCGCATGCGGCACCACGTTGCACGGCGGCTCGAACACCTTGCGCAGCAACGGCAGCGCATCGCCGTCCCACTTCACGCTTTCGATGCGCGTCTCGAACGTGTCGAGCCATGCGGACGGCACGCACAGGTCCGCGAGCTTCGCGGTGAGCGCGTCGGCGCCCGACAGCATCGCGCCGGTCAGCCCCACGTACAGTTCGAGTTCAACCGGCATGCCCGACAGGAAATGCGTCGCACCCACGTCGGGCACGAGGCCGATGCGCGTTTCCGGCATCGCGATCTTGCTGCGCTCGGTCGCGACGCGCAGCGCCGCGCCCTGCGCGAGGCCCATACCGCCGCCCATCGTCACGCCGTCCATCAGCGCGACCACCGGCTTCGGGAACATATGGATCGCGTAGTCGAGCCGGTATTCGTCGACGAAGAACGGCAGCCAGGTCTCGCGCTGCGCGACCATCTTGTACAACGCACGCACGTCGCCGCCCGCGCAGAAGCCCTTCTCGCCCGCGCCGCGCAGCACGACCGCGACGATCTGGTCGTCGTGGCGGCAGCGCTCGAACAGCGCGGCCAGCTCGCCGATCATCGCGTACGACAGCGCGTTGAGCGCGGCCGGCCGGTTCAGCGTGATCAGCGCCACGCGGTTCACCACGCGAAACAGCACCTCGGGCGCGTGCTCCGCGAATGCGTCGTGATTCGTCACCGGCGTACTCATCGTTGCGACTCTCCATCGGTGCGCCACTGCGGCGCGCGCTTGCCCAGGAACGCCGCCACGCCCTCGCGCGGATCGGCCGTGTCGAACAGGTCGACGAAGCGTTCGCGTTCGACCGCGAGCGCCGCGCTTCGCGGCACACCGCGACGTGCAAGGCCGATCAGCTCCTTGCTGTAAGCCACCGCGTGCGGGCTTTGCCGCGCGACGTTGCGCGCCAGCGCGAGTGCCGCCTCGCGCGCGGCGCCACTTTCCACCACGTCCTCGACGAGGCCGATCCGCAGCGCGGTGGCCGCGTCGACGCGCGCGCCGGTCAGGATGATCTTCTTCGCCCAGCCTTCGCCGACGAGCCAGGGCAGCGTCTGCGTGCCGAGCCCGCACGGCAGCAGGCCGACCGACGGCTCGGGCAGCGCCATCTGCGCATGCGTCTCCGCGATCCGCAGGTCGCATGCGAGCGCGCATTCGAGGCCGCCGCCCATCGCATAGCCGTTGATCGCCGCGATCGTCACGACACGTGCGTCGTGCAGCGCCTCGAACGCCGCGCCGAAGCGCGCCGCCATCGCGCGCGCGACCGCGCGATCGCCGTCGGCGAACGTGTTGAGGTCGGCACCCGCGCTGAAGAACTTCGGGCCGTCGCCGGTGATCACCAGCGCACGCACGCGCGGGTTCGCATTCAGTTCGGCGACGGTGGCCTGCAACTGCTGCAGCCCGTCGGCGGTAAAGGCGTTCGCGGGCGGACGCTTGAGCGTCGCGCACGCGATCGCGCCGTCGTCGACATAGTCGAGTTCGATCATCACGCGTCCTTCTTCGTGGCCGGTTGATACAGGCGGATCACCGCCGAGAAATCGAGCTGGCCGTCGCCGCGGCTGCTCATCGTCTGGTACAGCTGCTGCGCGAGCGCGCCGAGATAGAC
>NZ_BCPP01000354.1:0-6479 GCF_016586125.1 Burkholderia sp. E168m23 | reverse complement strand
AAAAGCATCACGACGCCGGCGAGATACAGCAGCGTGCCGGGCCAGCCGAGCACGAACGGCACGTTCATCACGCCGCTGTCGAAGCTGCCGTACTTGCCGAGTTCGCCGCTGTCGCTCGACAGCTTCGTGGACGCGCCGGTCGCGCCCATCCCTTCGCCGGCGACGTCGGTAAACGCCGTCTGCGCGAAGGTCGCGTAGAACTTGTTGCGGTCGTCGTAGCTGCGGTCGTCCTTCAGGTTCGTGATCGACTGCAGGCGCGCCCCGAGCCGGTCGGCCACCGGCCCGACGGTCAGCAGCGGCACGCACAGCCCGACCAGCACGACGCCGCTGATCAGAATCCGCATCCGCACGCGGTTGCTCGATTGCACGAGCTGGATCGCGAGCGCGATCACCCAGCCGCCCCAGGTCGAGCGCACGAGACACAGCGCGAACGACACGAAACCGGCCGCGCCCGCGAACCAGCGGATCTTCTGCGGCGCGACCAGCACGAATACCAGTGCCCCCATCATCGCGAACGCGAACGGCCCGGACGAATTCATCGTGCTGAACACACGCACGCCGTACGGCACCGGCTCGCCCTGCGAGCCCATCTGCGAGCCGACCATCCACAGCACGTCCCACTGCGGCATCACGAAATACTGCACGACGCCGTACAGGCCCATCACGAGCATGCCCCACATGAAGGTGGACAGCAGCACGTCGCGATACTCCGGATAGTTGCGCGCGTTCACCATGATGTGAAAGCCGATCAGGATCGGGTACAGCCAGTTCGCGAGGTCGTAGGTCGCGGCCATCACGCCGCTCGACACGATCCCGACCAGGTACGCATACACGAGCCCGAACAGGATCAGCAGCACCGGAATCCCGCGCCGCTGCGCGAGCACGCGGTAATGCCTGACGAGCCCCAGGCCGGCGATCATCGTCACCGCGAGCGGCGCGACCTGGATCAAACTCGTCGGCGTGAACGCGCCCTTCGACCAGTCGGCCAGGCGCCGCACTTCCGGGCTCAGGAACCACACCCACCACATGAAGCCCACGTAGCGTGCCGGGCTCTTGAAATACAGCCAGATGCCGACCCCGATGGCCAGCACCGGGAACGCGAGCGTCAGCACCTTGCCCTGGTGGATGGCGATCAGCGCGGCGGTCAACGCCCACAGCCCGGCCTGCCCGGCCCAGTGCTTCGGCTCGGCGAACCAGCTGCGGGCGCGCGACGGCGCGCGTTCGGCGGCAATCGTACTCATCGATCCGCGCTCACTGCGACGACGCGCTCGAATCGGCGAGCGGCATCGCGACGCCGGCCGGCGCGGGCGTGCGGCGCCGGCGCAGCATGTCGCGCGTGATCCGCACGTGCTGCTCGGCGAACGCCTGCGTGGTCAGGTCGCGTTCGCGCAGGCAGGCGGCGGCCGCCCGCGCGCAGTCGAGCGCCGCCGCCGGGTCGGCGACAAAGCGGTCGGCGGCCTGGCGCATCGCCTGCGCGTCGAACGCCGGCACATAGGCGGCCGTATCGTGCGGGAAATAGTCGCTCAGGCCGCCCACGTCGGATACGATCATCGGCTTGCCGACGGCCGCCGCCTCGAGTATCACCGTGATGCCCGATGCATGGAAATTCGGCCGCAGCGGCACGACGATCACGTCGGCCCACGCGTACAGCTCGTGCTGCTTCGCGAGCCCCGACGCCGGGCCGATCTTCACGTTCGGCGCATGCCATTCGCGCGGCACGCGGCGGCGCGTCGCGAGCCGCACCTCGTAGCGTTCGTCGCCGCCGAACGCGGCGAGGAACGTGCGCCAGTCGCGGTCGCGGTCGTTGCCGATCGCCGCGATCCGCAGCGGCCGGTTCGGTTGCCATTGCCGCGGCTCGACCGGCGGGAAATCCTGCGTGTTGAGCCCGTAATAGACGAATTCGGCTTCGCGCCCGAGATAGCGTCGGCACAGGTCGGCGTTGTCGCGGGCGAGCGTGGTCAGCGCGTCGGCGCGCGCGAGCAGCTTGCGGTACAGCCAGCGGCGCGGGCCGCCGAAACTGCCCCACTTGTCGAACAGCCACACGCTCTGCGCAAGCAGCAGCGGGCGCTTGCCCTGCGCGCCGGCGAGCTTGAGGATCAGCGCGGCGGCCAGATGCTCCTGCTCGGTGTGCGTCCAGATCACGTCGGTCGCGAGCAGCGCCGCGCGATTGCGCCACGCATGCACGATGTCGAAGCCGAGCGCCGCCTTCAGCGCGCGGCGCGCGACGCTCACGACGCGGTTCTCGCCGACGTCCTGCGAATAGGTCAACCGGAATTCGTCGGATTCGGCGTGGTGATAGCCGTACAGGCAGCCGATGTCGTCGCCCTTCCGGTAGGTACGCGGATCGGCGCCATAGAACAGATGGACGTGGACTTGGGTTGCAGCCTTCGTGGTCATGCGAGCCCTCCGGATGTGGCCGCGCGCGGTGCGCGCAGGCCGTTCAAGACGTCACCGGCGGCATCGCCGCACGGTGGGGGGCAAGGTTGGTGCGACGCGCATCGCGGGCGCCGCGGCGCACCGCGCGCCAGTGCGCGAGCACGCGGGCGCGCCGCGCGGTCGGCAGCGCCAGCAGCAGGTGCGCGAAGCCCGGGTAGACGCGCGTGCCGACCAGCGCCCACCACCACCACGCGATCTCGCGCCGGAGCGGCGACAGATGCTCGCGCAGGATCAGGTGCAGGTTGTGCGCGCCGTTGCTGATCGCGTTCAGCGACGCGGCATCGCGCCGATCGTCGTCGAAGCGCTCGGCCGGAAAATGATCGACCGCGATCGCCGGGTCGTAGACGAGCTTCCAGCCTTCGCGCTGCACGTGCATGCTGAAGCCCATGTCGTTGTGCATCTGCGCGCCGGCGCCGCGCAGCCGCGTGTCGAAGCGCAGCCGTTCGATCGCCGCGCGTCGATAGCTCATGTTTGCGCCCTTGAGCATGTCGACTTCGCGCGCGCCGCCCACGCCGAGGTGATGATTGCCGATGATCTTGCCGGACAGCGTGAGCTGGCCGACGAGCTCGCGCGATTCGTCGAGCAGGCGGCCCTTCTCGTGCACCCAGTCGCGTCCGCCGACCGCGCCCACGCGCGGATCGGCCTGGAATACGGCTTCGATGCGCGCAAGCCAGTCGGGGCGCGGCGCCGCATCATCGTCGGTGATCGCGACGATGTCGCCGTTCGCCGAGTCGAGCCCCTTGTTCAGCGCGGCGACCTGCCCCCCCACGTCGACCGGCACGATGCGCAGCGGCAGCGCGCCGCCGACCGCCGGATCGGCGAGCCGTTCGTGCGTGGCGTCGTCCTCCGGGCGCGCGACGACGATCACCTCGTCGGGCAGCCGCTGCTGCCGCTGCAGCGCCAGCAGGCAGCGCGCGAGGTCGGCGGGACGCCGGTAGGTCGGAACGAGCACGGAAATTTTCATCAAGGATTCTCCAGTCGGCCGGGCAGGTGCCGTTCGCGCCGGCCCGGTGTCGTGAAATGCGGTCAAGCGCTCAGGTATTCGTGTACGGCCGCATAGCCGCGGCCGTAGCCGCGCGCCTTCGGCGGCACGCCATTGAAGATCCCGCCCTCCAGATCGACGCCCGCGGTGCGCAGGCGCTTGATCGCGTCGGCGATCTCGCCTTCGGTATGCATGCCCGAGCGCAACACGAGGAACGTCGAGCCGGCCATGCGGCCGATGATGGTCGCGTCGGTCACCGCCAGCACCGGCGGCGAATCGATCAGCACGACGTCGTAGCGCTTGCCGAGCCCTTCGAGGTATTGCGGCAGGCGCGTCGACATCAGCAGTTCCGACGGATTCGGCGGGCGCGTGCCGGCCGCGATGAACGACAGGCCCTGCACCGGCGTCTCGCGGATCGCTTCCTCGAGCGGCGACTGATCGCTCAGCAGCTCGGACAGGCCCGGCTGCACGGTGAGACCGAAGTAGCGGTCGAGCATCCCGCGGCGCATGTCGGCGTCGATCAGCAGCACGCGCTTGCCCGAATGCGCGAGCAGCACCGCGAGGTTGACCGTCAGGAAGCTCTTGCCGATGCCCGGCGTCGGGCCGGTCAGCACGATCACGCGGTTCTTCGCGTCCATCATCGCGAACTGCATCGCGGTGCGCAGGCTGCGCATGCTCTCGACGCTCAGGTCCTTCGGACGCAGGCTCGCGAGGATCGGCCGCGCACGGCTGCCGCCCTTCTCCGCCGCCGCGTCGAGCTTCACCTGCTCGGCGCTTTGCGGCACCAGCCCGTACAGCGGCAGGTTGAACGTGCGCTCGATGCGGTCCGGGTCCTCGATGCCCTGGAACAGGTTGCGGCGCAGGAACACGACGCCCGTGCCGAGGATCAGCCCGAGGAACACGGCGGCCGACAGGATCAGCACCTTCTTCGGCTTGACCGGCGCGCCCGGACGCAGCGCCGAATCGATCAGGTGGATGTTGCCGCCCGTGCCGGCCTTCTGCACCGACAGTTCCTGCACGCGGTTCAGCAGCAGCACGTAGATGTCCTCGGCGACCTTCGCGTCGCGCTGGAGCTGGACCGCCTTCACCTCGGTCGCCGGCAGGCTGCGGAAGCGGTTGCTGAACTTGTCCTTCTCGCCCTGCAGCTCCGCGAGCTGCTGCTTCGCGGCGATCACCATCGGATGCGAATCGGTGAAGCGCTGCGCGAGCGACGCGAGCTGCAGCCGCTGCGCGGCGATCTGCTGTTCGTACTGCACGCTGCCTTCGAGGTAGACCTTCGCCTCGTCGCTCGCGTTGATCGAGCCCGACGTGCGCTGGTATTGCGTGAGCGCGGCTTCCGCGCGTTCGAGGTCGGCCTTCAGGCGCGGCTCCTCGCCCTTCAGGAAGTCGAGCATCTTGGTCGCTTCCGCCTGCTTCGCGACCACGTGCTGGTTCAGGTACGACTGCGCGAGCGCGTTCGCGATCGCGGCGGTCTGGTCCGGGTCCTTGCCTTCGAGCGAGATCTGCACGACGCCCGTCTGCTTGCCCTGCTCGCTCACCTGGATACCGGCCTGGAAGCCGCTGATCGCGTCGAGATCGTTGTAGCGCACCACCGTGAACTGCGTGCCGGGGCGCGCGACCAGCTTCCGCACGAGCAGCGTCACGCCGCCGCCCTGCGCGGCTTCGTCGACACGGCCCGCCAGCAGCCGCGTGCCGTTCTCGTCGACCAGCGAATAGGTGCCGTTCGGGCCGGCCGTCAGCGTCAGCTTCTTGCCTTCGAGCGCCGGCACGACGCTGATCGAGTCGACGTCGGCGACTTCGCCGCCCCACGCATACGACTTCAGGCCGAGCCACGGCCGCGACGGCTCGCCGGGCGTCGCGAGGCGCGCGGCGAGGCTGCCGAGCACCGGCAGCGTCTTCGGCGCGACCGAGAAGTTCAGCTTGAACTGCTCGACGACCGGCGTGACGACACCGCGGCTCTTGATGATCTCGATTTCCGCGTCGGTCGGCGCCTGCTGCGGGCCGCTGTTGATCGACGCGCCCGTCTGCGTCTGCGTGAGCGCCTGCGACGTGTTGTCGTTGCCCTCGACCCGCACGTGCACGTCCGCCTGGTAGACCGGCTTCGCGATGAAGCAGTAGAGGCCGGCGAGCGCGACGACCGTCACCGCGATGCCGATCAGCAGCCAGATGTCGTCCATGATCACCTGGAGCAACTGGCCGAGAACGAAGTCCTCTTCCTCGGTCTTCGCGGTCAGGTCCGCGTAGGAGTGTTTCGCTTGCGTGTTCACCATTCGTTCCCGCTTGAGTGGTGCCGGGGGGCGGACGCCGCCCCGGCGGGCTATCAGCGCGTGATTTGCCGCATGTAGAAGATCGTCTGGATCGTCGGCAGCACCTGCTGCAGCACACGGTTGAACTGCACCGAACCGGCCGTGCTGACGTAGACGACGTCGAGCGGTTGAAGCGGGAAGCGGCTCGACAGCATCAGCGCATCGGGCTGCGTCATGTCGAGGCGGTACACCTCGGGCTTCGTCGGGTTGTCGCGCATCCCGCGCATCACGTAGATCTTGCGCGGGTTCGCGTCGGTGTCGAGAATCCCGCCGCCCGCGGTCAGCGCATCGGCGATGGTCAGCTTGCCCTTGAGCATCGGCACCGTGACCGGCGTCTTGACCTCGCCCATGATGAACACGCGGCTGTCGCTGCGGTCCGGCACGTTGACGATGTCGCCCGGCTGCAGCATCACGTTCTGCTTCACTTCGCCGCGATCGAGCACGCCGTTCGCGTCGAGCGTGTAGAGCTTGCCGTCGCGCGTCAGGCGCACGCGCTGCAGGTCGGCCTCGGCGGTCGAGCCGCCGGAGCGCGAGATCGCGTCGACGAGCGTGAGCGGCACGTCGCTCACCGCGAGCGGGCCCGGCTGCTTCACCTCGCCCGTCACCTGTACCTTCTGGCTGCGGAACGACAGCACGCGCACGTCGAGCTGCGGATTCTTCACGTAGCGCGACAGGCTGGACGCCATCTCGTCGCGGATCTGCGCGACCGTCTTGCCCGCCACGCGGATGCGGCCGACGAACGGGAAGAAGATCGT
>NZ_BCPP01000353.1:0-6488 GCF_016586125.1 Burkholderia sp. E168m23 | reverse complement strand
ATTACTCGGACGCCTGCTGCTGGCCGCGCTGCTCGGCAGCGTGCGTAATAACTTCGTATAGCATACATTATACGAAGTTATACGAGACCTCGACGGCTATTCGCGGCCGCGCGGCCAGTGCCATACGCTGAACGGCAGCCTGCAGAATCCGGCCGAGAACGGCGTCGACGTCAATCATTTCAGCCCGGTGCACGGCTGGTCGAATCCGGTGCTGGAGCCGCTGCAAGCCGACGGCCACCGGCTGACGATGCGCTCGACGCTCGTGCTGCTCGGGCAACGGCTGCTGCTTGACATCACGATGCACGGCCTGGGCTGCATGGCCGCGCGCATGGAACTGCCGGACCTCGGGCTGCACGCGCGGGTCGTGCTGTTCCCGACGCAGATCGAACCCGACCGCTGGACCTGCCGCGAATTCGTCGCGCTGCGCGTCGAACGTGCGTCGGCGTGGCCGTCGCCGCTGCGCCGGGCCCTGCACGAGGTCCTCGCGAGCGCCGCATACCGGCTGTGGTTCGTGCCGCAATTCAAGCGCGACCTGCGCATCTGGGATCACCGCGACTACGACGCACGCCCGACGCTGATGGCCGGCGAGCTGCCGATCATGACGTTCCGGCGCTGGGCCGCGCAGTTCTACCCGGCACCCGGCGGCGACGCACCCGACGGGCAAGACGGCGCCGGGCCGCCGGCCGTCATGCACGCCGATCGGGAATTCGCGCGATGAGTGCCATGCCGATGCAGGAGCGCGCGATGCATGCAGCCGGCCCCGTCGACGAAACCTCGCCGCTGCCCTATCCGGACGGCTGGTTCGCGCTGTGTTTCAGCCGCGAGCTGAAGCGCGGGGCCGTGCTCACGACGCCGTTCATGGGACGCGACGTCGTGCTGTACCGGACGGCCTCGGGCGTCGCGTGCGCGGTCGACGCGTATTGCCCGCACCAGGGCGCGCATCTCGGCCACGGCGGCACGGTCGACGGCGAGCAGATCGTCTGTCCGTTCCATCACTACGCGTACGGCCCCGACGGCCGGCGTATCGCCGCCGGCTGCGCGAAGGGCGGCCAGACGCTGACGCTTCGCACCCGGCATGTGCGCGAGTGGAACGGCTTCGTGTTCGTATGGCAGAACGCCGACGGCCTGGCGCCGACCTGGGAACTGCCGGAAGTGGACATGACCGGCTTCTCGGCACCGGTCGGCCAGGCATTCACGCTACGCGGCGTGATGCAGAACCTGCCGGAAAACGGCTTCGACCTCGAACATTTCGGCGCGCTGCATCGCTGGAAGGACATGAAGCCGCATACGCCCGTGATCGACGGCCCGCGCATTTCGATGCAGGTGGACATGGCGTGGAAGCACATCAAATGGAGCACGGTGATCGGCGTTCACGGCCTTGGCTGCGTGTCGTCCGACCATGAAATGAAGGCGATCGGCCTCGAAGCGAAGATCTTCGCATGCGGCGTACAGGTCGCGCCGTTGCGCTGGACCTTCCGGGACGGTATTTCGTTCCGCTTTTCGTGGCTGTCGAGATGGCCAGCTCCGTTGCAGCGGCTCGTCTACGCCGCGCTCGGCCGGTTGCTGCACCGGCTGTGGCTGGTACCGGTGTTCAAGGAAGACATCATGGTGTGGGGCAATCGCGACTACACCGGCTACGGTACCCCGGTCGCAGGCGACGGGCCGTACCCGGTGTTCCAGCGATGGGCGCGGCAGTTCTATCCGGGCGACGCTCGCGTTGCGGCACAGCATCGCGCCGCGCAGGCGGACGCGTTCGCCGGGAAATAGCGGAGCCCTGGCCTCCGGATGTCCCGCGCTACACCGTCCGCCTGACCAGCATCGTCCGGATCTCCGAAATCGCCTTGGTCGGATTCAGCCCCTTCGGGCACACATCCGTGCAGTTCATGATCGTCCGGCAGCGGAACAGCCGGTACGGGTCCTCGAGATCGTCGAGCCGCTCGGCCGTCGCGAGATCCCGCGAATCGGCGATGAAGCGGTACGCCTGCAGCAGCCCGGCCGGGCCGACGAACTTGTCCGGGTTCCACCAGTAGCTCGGGCACGACGTCGAACAGCACGCGCACAGGATGCATTCGTACAGTCCGTCCAGCTGGTCGCGCTCCTCCGGCGATTGCAGCCGCTCGCGCGCGGGCGGCGTCGTGTCGTTGATCAGGTATGCGGCGACAGCATCTTTCCGCGCCGGTCTCACGCCATTCGGCGAAGAGGCCGCAACAAGCCATCCGGATTTCCGCCATGGTCACCCAGCCGGAACGGAAGAGCGGCAGCAGGCAGCGGCCGCTCTTCCGCCGCGTCACTGCGATGCGGCGGTCGCCGCGCTCGCTTCTTTCGCCTTCTTCGCCGCGTGGTGGTGGCCAAGCGCACATCCCGCCGCCGCACCGACCGCGCCGTGATGGCCGGCGACGTGCCCGGCTACCCCACCCACTGCCGCGCCCTTCAGGCATCCAGCCGCCTGAACCGATAGGGAAACGGCCGACAACGCGACGCACACCATTGCGATCGAGAGGAATTTCATGCGGAATTCTCCTGGAAAAAACGGCGTGCCCGTGCAGGCGGATCCTGCGTGAAAGCACTCGCCGTCCGTACGAAACACTTTCGACATGCACGACGCGCATGCCGGAAGTCCGTATTCGAACCGTTTCGGTTCCCGCCGCGCCCGGACGATTACCGCACGCTGCCCGGCTCCGCGCCGCTCCCCGCCGCATAGGCGACGAGCGACGGCTGGGCAGCCGCCGCGTCACCCGACGCGGCCACGACATCGTGCACGAAACGCAATTTCGCGACGACGGCGGGCGCCAGCACGAACGGATAGGCGTCCGGCGTCCCCATGCTGCGGTTCAGGCTGTTCAGCGCGTAGGTCAGCGGGAACCAGCGCCGCATCAGGCTGCTGAAGCTCGCTTCGTCGACCGACGTCTGGTCGGCCAGCGTCGGCAGGCTCGCGTCGTCGGGGGCAAGCACGAGCCCACATGCGGTCGCGGTATCGAGCGTGTCGACGATATGCAGGTAATGCGCCCACGTCTCGGCCCAGTCTTCCCACGGGTGCATCGTCGCGTACTCGCTGACGTACGCGCTCTCCCAGTCCGTGGGTTCGTTATTGGCATAGTGTGCGTCGAGCGCTGCCTGGTAATCGGCACGCTCGTCGCCGAAACAGGCGCGAAACGGCTCCATCCAGCGGCTGCCTCGCACGAGACGATCGAAGTAGTAGTGGCCGATTTCATGCCGGAAATGGCCGAGCAAGGTGCGATAGGGCTCGCGCATGTCCGTGCGGATCCGCTCCCGCTTCGCGTCGTCTGCTTCGTCGAGGTTTACCGTGATGAGGCCGTTCGCATGGCCGGTCATGACGACCTCGGTATCGGTCGATGCCTTGAACGAGAAGCCCATTCCGCGCGCCGGCTGCTGCGCGCGCGACTCCACCGGCAAGCCCAGCACGAGGAGCGTGTATAGCAGTCGTCGCTTCGCTGCCTCGAGACGGAACCACAGCAGCCGGTTGTCGGGCGACGACAGGTTCGGGATCGTCTCGGTGAGCACGCACGCGCGGCATAGCGTGTCGTCGCTTTCCGCCGGAATCATCCAGTTGCAAACATGCTCCACGGCGTAGTTGGCGCATTGGCGATAGCGTTTCCCGGGCATGGCCGCGTGCAGGCTACGCCATGTTCCGTCGCCCGCGGGCTCGAACGCGCCGACTTCGCCAACGTCCGGCAGATAGCCGAGCAGCGCATCGCAACGCTCGCACTTCACGTTCTCGAAGAACACCAGTTGCGAACATCGTCCACAGTGGAAGGTTTTCATGATGTGACGTCCGGGTAGAGGATTACGTCATCGCTCAGCGCGGGCGCGGGCCGGCCGCTCTTCGTCCGCCAGCCGCACGTGCATGCGCCGATAGTCGTTCCGGTATCGCCTCGCAAGCGTCGACTTGTCCGTCTCGCTCAGGATTTTTCCGGATATCTGAAAGAAGATCTTTTCCTCTTCTTTCAGATGCTCGTGCAGTTCTTCAGACAGTTTCCTGGCCGTTGCCAGCCAGCCACGCGAGCCGGGGTCACGGTCGCGCAGATTGTCGACGATCTCGTCCATCCGGTGATGATCGGCAAGTGCATCGCGCGACGGATGAAGCCCGCGGTCGTCCATCAGGATCGGAGCATAGAGAAAGCGCTCCTCGGCGGCCTCGTGCGCGCCAAGTTCGATGCGCAGTTGTTCGAACAGCATGCCGCGATCGGGGCCTGGCTTCGACCGCAATAGCCGGCGCATCAATGCGCGCTGGATCTGATGGCTTTCGCGCAGTGCATCGAAGATCGTTTCGGACATGCAGGACTCTCCCGGGCGATCGGCCTTCGGCGCATTGCGCCGTAGACCCGACATAGTTACAAAGCTGCGTGCCTCCCCGACGGTCGCACATGCACTAGTGCGTATCCACGCTATCGACGACCTTCGACAATCCACGTGCAACTGGCAGCGGCACTCGACAGCGCGCTACCCCGCAGCATGGACGCAAAGACAAGCATTCCGCGCGTTTTCAGCCAACGACACGGGAGGCCCCCTCGCAGGATCAGGCCACGCGATTGAACACTCGGACCACGGACAGCAGGATCACGGCACCGATGACTTGATCGACGATGCTGCGGCGGGAGGGCCGCTCGTTGCCGTGCCGGGCGCGTCAAGCCACGCCTGCCGCGGCCTAAATTTCAGCCGCACGATATCGCGGGTCATCCGCCCGATCAATGCGACCAGGCCGGCGCGCACTGCCGTCGCGACGAGGCGTCGCGGTCCGAGGACCGCCAGGCCCACCAGCGCCACGGCAATACTGGCGCCGGTCGAGCCGTACAGAGTCGGCAGGCTCGTCGACGGATGTCTGGCGCGGTCGTGGGCAGACGACTGCTGCGTCGTGTCGATCACATGGCTCGACGCGGACAACTCCGCGCGGGTTGCCGCCATGCGTGCCAGCAGGACGCGCCGCTGCGATTCGAGCGGTTGGCGGTCGGATGCTCGTTGCGTCATCACACACTCTCCCGGACGGTGCGGATATCGCGCTGCAACTCCTCGCTCAGAACGGAAAAGGTACCGTGCTCGTCACGCGTGCGTACCACGAGGAGCGCGCCGATGGACGCGAGCACCCAGAATCCCGCTACGGCCCATGCGACCTCGATCAGGTAACGCGTGTTCGCCGCGCTGACGATCGCTGCCACGCACACGAATGCGAGCCCGAACATCACGCTCAGTCCCAGCAGGGCATACAGGATCAGGTCGCGCATGAAGCGCTTCCGGGCGAGGCCGAGTTCGATGGCTGCGAGATTCGCATAATCGGTCAGGCGTGCGACAGAAAATTGCGCGGCGTGCGACCACTTCCCCAGTCTTGAAAGCAAAGCCATGACATGCTCCGATGCGAACTTGTCCCGGTTTCGAAGAATCATCCGTGCCGATCAGCGCTTCGACCACATGGCGCCGATGATGAAACTCACTGCAGCGACCGCCGCCAGCGCGGCAACGGGATTGTTCGCGGCGACGTCGCGGAGCTGTTCGAGCGCCTCGCCATACGATTGCTGAACCTTGCCGGCCACTTGGCGCGCCTGTCCATCGAGTTCCATGCGGCTATCGCCGATCGCTTCGCCTACTGCCTCCTGCGCCTTGCCTGCCAGATTGCGTGCTGCGCCTTCCGTTCTTTCAAACATGATCGACTCTCCATTCAATCGAGTTGTCCACCTGCCTGCGCACCCCTCGATCTCGCGATAGATCGCTCCGATGCCGTGCGGCTCAGTATAGGGACATCCTTAGGTGGCCGATCATGTTCAAATGCACCGAGAAAACTAGTGCATTTGGATGGGAAAAGTAGCGGTGAGCGCGGTGCGGCCGGCACACGTCAGAACGTTCCATACACTCGAAATTTTCGATTCTTAACGCATTGACAACCCAGCGTTTCTAAAACAGAAAATTCGTTGTGCCATCGATAATAATCAGCCGCGAAGTCGTCAGATCGATCTGTTTCTCTCGTCAATGTCGCGCGATGAAAGACTTGCTACCGCTTTGGTACGAGACGCGCTGGGGCAACGGCGGACCGCCCGGGACGCGCCGCCACGCCTCGCTACACCGTCCGCCTGACCAGCATCGTCCGGATCTCCGAAATCGCCTTGGTCGGATTCAGCCCCTTGGGGCACACGTCCGTGCAATTCATGATCGTCCGGCAGCGGAACAGCCGGTACGGATCCTCGAGATCGTCGAGCCGCTCGGCCGTCGCGAGATCCCGCGAATCGGCGATGAAGCGGTACGCCTGCAGCAGCCCGGCCGGACCGACAAACTTGTCCGGGTTCCACCAGTAGCTCGGGCACGACGTCGAACAGCACGCGCACAGGATGCATTCGTACAGCCCGTCGAGCTGGTCGCGCTCCTCCGGCGATTGCAGCCGCTCGCGCGCGGGCGGCGTCGTGTCGTTGATCAGGTATGGCCGGATCGAGTGGTACTGGTTGAAGAAATCGGTCATGTCGACGATCAGGTCGCGCACCACC
>NZ_BCPP01000352.1:0-6497 GCF_016586125.1 Burkholderia sp. E168m23 | reverse complement strand
ATGATGAACTGGCCCTGGCGCATGACCATCGACTTGGCCTGGCTCTCGTCCGGGCTCCAGTTCGGGTCCTTCTGCAGCTGCCGGTAGTCGTAGCCGAAGAAGCCGCGGCGCACGCCCTGTTTTTCCCGGTTGTTGATGGCGTCCTCGCGATATTCCATGACCTTCGATTCGTCGTAGTTCATGGTGCGATGCGTGCCGGGAATGAACTGCAGGCAGCCGTTCTCGATGGTGGCGTCGGTAAACGCCGACCAGACCGTGATGGTTCCGCCGAACTGCGCATCCTCCGGCCACACGATCTGCGGGTGCTTGGAGCCGGCCACGTTGGAGAAGTTGTCGGCCTGATGCCAGTCCGTGCCCTCGTCGCCCGGATACTTCGGGAAGAACTCCGAGCGCCAGCACAGTACGTCCGGGCCGAGGATGCTCGCGACCCGGTCGGTGATTTCCGGGCGCGTGATGTGCGAGGCCAGGAAGTCGACATCGAGATGGCGATCGTAATTGGCCAGATTGGTGACGCCTGAAATCGATTTTTCCTGGCTGTAGATGGCCTTTTTGGTGTTCAGCAGCTTGGGGCGCAGCGCCTGAAGGTTGGCTTCCATCTGGTCGCTGGGATAAAGATCGAACGGCCCGATATAGCCGTTGCGATGAAAATCTGCCAATTCTTGCTGGCTCAAAGCAAACCTGGTACTACGTACCTCGATAGTATTGTTCATGGTTATTTTTACGGCCCTCGAAAGATAGAACTGCATTGCTCGACTGCGACATCAAAAAGCGAATATCTTTTATTGTTGTTACGTTTTTGTTTTTAATCCGGGAGTTTGATTCGCGCTGCGGCATGCATGTCGCAAGCCGCAGGCGATACAGCTGCTCAGCCCTGCAGGGCCGGCTTGGCGTGGCTCATGCCGAACTTGATCGGCGCGCCGCGCGGTTTCTTCTGCTCGATTTCCATTTGATCGATAATATCGCGAAATTCGATTTGATGGTCGGCCATTTCGCCCATCAAGAGCGCGATTACCGCGAGGTGGGACGGCACCACACCTTTTTGTGAATAATTGGTGATTGAATTTTCATTCATCTTCACCAGGCTCGCGAATTCCCGTACGGTCAGCCGCGCGCGTTTGAGCTGATCGCGGAATTCGAAATACGTCATTACGGACACAACGGCTCTCCTTCAAAAAGCTCCGGGGTTTTGCCTGAACAAATCCGCCCTGCACGATTTCTCGATTCCGCGATCCCGGGCAACGGCCCGCTTACATCTTCACCTGGTCGAGGAACGTCTTCTTGCCCGCCTTGTAGACGTACAGCGAGATCACGCCATGCGCGAGATCGCCATGCGAATCGAACTGGGTTTCACCGACCACGCCGTGATAGTCGGTCGGCGGCATCTGCGCGAGGATCTTGGCGGGGTCGGTGGATTTCGCCCGCTTCATCGCATCGACGATGATGTACACGGCGTCATAGGCGAACGGCGCGTCGTATTCGACTACCTGTCCGAAGCGCTTCTTGTATTTCGCCTGGAACGCCTCGCCGCCCGGCATCGTCTGGATCGCCGCGCCGGCCTGCGAGCACACCACGTTCTCGGTCGCATCGCCGGCGAGATTGGCCAACGATTCCGTGCAGACGCCATCGCCCGTGAAGACGCGTGCGCGCAGGCCGAGCTGCTTGGCTTGCTTGGCGAACGGGCCGCCGGTCGAATCCGAGCCGCCGTACATGATCGCGTCAGGCGTCTCGCCCTTGATCTTGGTGAGTACCGAGCGGAAGTCGATGGCCTTGTCGCTGGTGGCATCGTGCGACAGCACGGTGATGCCCAGCTCCTTCGCGCGCTTCTCGAATTCGTTTGCCAGGCCCTGGCCGTAGGCGGTCGAATCGTCGACGATCGCCACACGATGGATGTTGCCCAGCTTCTTCGCATAGTTCGCCAGCGCCGGGCCTTGCTGCGCGTCGGTGGCCACGACCCGGAAGGTGGTCTTGAAGCCCTGCTGCGTGTAGACCGGATTGGTCGAGGACGGGGAGATCTGCGTGATGCCGGCTTCGCTGTAGATCTTCGAGGCCGGGATCGACGTACCCGAGTTCAGGTGACCGACCACGGCCACCACCTTGTCGTCGACGAGCTTCTGGGCCACTTGCGTGGCCGTGCGCGGATCGGCTGCGTCATCCTGTGCGTCGAGCTGCAACGTGACGGAATGCCCGCCGATCGTCAGGCCTTTCGCGTTGATTTCCTCCACCGCGAGGCGCGCGCCGTTTTCGTTGTCTTTACCAAGATGCGCGATCCCGCCGGTCAACGGCTCGACGCTGCCGATCTTCACGACTATCGGGTCTGCACTCGCTGCCGTCGCGGCGGCAAGCGCCAACACCGAAAGCGTGGCGTTCAGCGAAAGCTTGAATGCGCTGGATAAATTTGCTCGTTTCAAGTGCGGCTCTCCTGCGAGTGTGGTTGAGAACTTCCCGTCATGGTGCAGGACGACGGCGTGCAACACCGCAAATCGTCTTATGTATCCATATTATGTATTTTGGATACATTGGTAGCATATCGGTGCCAAGATACAATTGGCAAGTCAAAAAAATCAAGCCGGAGGTATGCATTGCGACCCCCAAACACGCTGGTCGCGGAAGCGATTCGCGAGGACATCCTGCGGGGAGAATTGCCGCCTGGAACGCCGCTGATCCAGGAGAACCTCTCGGTCAGATATGGTGTGAGCCGGATCCCGATCCGGGAGGCGCTGGTGCGCCTGGAAGCCGACGGGCTCGCCCGGCAGGAAGGCAAGCGCGGCCTGACGGTGGCGCCGCTGCATGCCACCGAGGCCGAGGACTTGTGGATGATGCGTTCGCGCCTGGAGCCGCTCGCGCTCGAAATGGCGTTTCCGTTCCTGACCAAGAGCGTGCTGGGCGAAGCGGAGGACCTGATCGACAAGGTCGAACACCTCGGCAACGATCCCGCGAAACAGAGCCAGGCGAACTGGCTGTTCCACCGCACGCTTTACGAGAAGGGCAACCGCCGGCGCCTGCTGGTCACGCTCGACGGGCTGCATTTGCAGGCGGAAAGGTACTTGCGGTTCCAGTACGACGTGATGAGCCACAGCCGCGACAGCCGCACCGAGCACATGGCCATCCTCGACGCGCTGCGTGCCCGCGACCTGGAGACGGCCTGCCAGGGCCTCGTGCGGCACATCGAGGACGCCGGGCGCAAGCTGGTCACGGCGTTGCGCAACGTGCCCATCGCGGAGGCGTAGGCTTTCGCCGCATGGGCCTCGCCGACTGAACCGATGCCGGCGATGCCGGTTGGCGGCAGCCGGCGAGATCACTGACAATATGCCGCTGTAAAAAATGAGAGAGGGTGCGGTATGCGCTGGATCGGTAAGACGCTCGCGGTGATCTCGGGCATGGCGGTCGTCGGTATCGCGTGTGTTCAAGCCGCCCCCAGCGAAACCGCATTCCCGCGCTTCACCCAGGCCCAAGGCAAGCTCGATGCCGACGGGCTCCCGCTGTCCGGCGTGAAGCTCTGCGTGCTTCCCGACCATGCGCCGTGCTTCGAGATGCCGCCGACGCTTGTCCCCGGTTCCGCCAAGGAGCTGTATCAGTTCGGTCTGAATCCGCGGTCCGAACGATTGCCGATTGCATCCGGCGGCTCGTGGGTGTTTTTAGCCGGAACGTTTTCAGGCGGCGGCAGCGGCATGCTGGAGCGCGTGGCCGTCCTGCGTGTCGGCGCGAACGGCAAGATCGAGAACCTGATGCCGATCGTCACCGAAACGGAGATGGCCGATCGCGCGATGTGGAACTTGCCGGCGGTGTCGCCGTATCCGCTGTTCGTCCGGGCCGACTATGTGTGGGGCAAGGGCGAGGATCATTTCGGCAAGCACTTCTTCGACGTCGACGCATGGGCGTTCGATCCCGCCGCCAATCAATACGCGAAGCGCTTTTCCTACCGGACGAGCCAGCGCTACGACAGGGGCGAGGGCGCGGACCACGTGCTGAGCGCCGAGCGTGCGGAAATCCTGCGCCGCCTCGCCGCCGCCCGGTAGCGCGTTATCGCTGCGCGTCCCCGTAAGTCTCCTTGCACACCGCGCGTAGCGCGTCGACGAGCAAATCCCGCGCGGGCGACCGCGAATCGGCGGAGCGCGTGAACAGCGCAATGGGCGGCAGCGTCCACACCAGCGAATACGGCACGATCGCCACGCCGGCGATCCGCACCAGTTCCTCCGCGATATCGGCCGGCACGATCGAGACGGCTTCGTCGCTCGACGCGATCATTTCGCCGATCAGCTTCGACGAGTAGCTTTCGACGATCGGCACGGGCGGCGCGATGCCGGCCGACAGGAACAGGTCGGTCACCTGTTCGCGCATCGGCGTATGCGGCGCGCCGAGAATCCAGTCGAGCGCGTGCAGCTTGTGCCAGTCGAGCGGCGTGCGGGCGAGCTTCGCCGCCAGCCGCCGGCTCGCGATCATGCGCGGCTGCTGCTGATACAGCACTTCGAACGAAACCTGCCCGAGATCGATCGCCGACGACGCGCGCCCGATCACAATATCGACACTGTGATCCTTGAGTTGCAGCAGCAGCTGATCGCTGGTGCCTTCGTGAATCGTCACGGTCAGGCGCCGCTCCATGCGCGCCTGCAGCCGCTTCAGCGCGGCCGACAGCATCTGGCCGGAGATGAACGGAATCACGCCGATGTGCAGATGGGCCGCATGCCCGGCGGCAACGGCCTCCATCTCGCGGGCGAGGTGGTCGAGATCCTTGATCATCGCCTTCGCGCGCTCGAGCACGACCGCGCCGAGCGCCGTGGGCCGCATGCCGCGCGACGAGCGCTCGAACAGCGGCGTGCCGAACATGCTCTCCAGTTCGGACAGCGCGTTCGTCACGGCCGGCTGGCTGCTCGCCATGTGCTCGGCGACCCGCGTCAGCGAGCCGTGCTGCTGGATCTGCAGCAACAGCACCAGATGCCGGATCTTCAGACGCGCGCCGAGCCGCCTGACCACGTCGTTTGCATCAAAATTCATTGACTGGTCATGCATTCATCATGAAAAAGTGATGGGCCGATATTAAAACAGAATCATCACGTTATGGCAGATCCCTAGAATCCTCTTCATGGATCGCGCCGGGACTGGCCTGGCGCCCACGCCGAGACCCAGAACATGAAACAGACAGAGACACAGCAGCAGGCCGCGTTCGACTATCACGAGTTTCCGACGCCCGGGAAAATCTCGGTCGTGGCGAGCAAGCCGCTGGTGACCCAGCGCGACCTGGCGCTGGCCTATACGCCCGGCGTGGCGAGCGTGTGCGAGTCGATCGCCGCCGATCCGCTGCAGGCGCACCGCTTCACGAGCCGCGGCAACCTGGTCGGCGTGATCACGAACGGCACCGCCGTGCTCGGTCTCGGCAATATCGGCCCGCTCGCATCGAAGCCGGTCATGGAAGGCAAGGCCGTCCTGTTCAAGAAGTTCGCCGGGATCGACGTGTTCGACATCGAGATCAACGAGACCGACCCGGACAAGCTGGTCGACATCATCGCCGGCCTCGAACCCACGTTCGGCGGCATCAACCTCGAGGACATCAAGGCGCCGGAATGCTTCACCGTCGAGCAGAAGCTGCGCGAACGCATGAAGATTCCCGTCTTCCACGACGATCAGCACGGCACGGCCATTACCGTGTCGGCCGCGTTCATCAACGGGCTGAAGGTCGTCGGGAAGTCCATCAAGGAAGTGAAGGTCGTGACGTCGGGCGCCGGCGCGGCCGCGCTGGCGTGCCTGGACTTGCTGGTCGACCTCGGGCTGCCGGTGGAAAACGTCTGGGTGACCGACATCGAAGGCGTCGTCTATCGCGGCCGTACCACGCTGATGGACCCGGCCAAGTCGCGTTTCGCGCAGGAAACCGACGCGCGCAAGCTTGCCGAAGTGATCGGTGGCGCGGATGTGTTCCTCGGCCTGTCGGTCGGCGGCATCCTTACGGCGGAGATGCTGAAGGCAATGGCGGCGCGCCCGCTGATTCTCGCGCTGGCCAACCCGACGCCGGAAATCTTCCCGGAACTGGCGCATGAGACGCGCGACGACGTCGTGATCGCGACGGGCCGCTCGGACTACCCGAACCAGGTCAACAACGTGCTGTGTTTCCCGTACATTTTCCGCGGCGCGCTCGATGTGGGCGCGACGACGATCACGCGCGAGATGGAAATTGCCGCGGTGCACGCGATCGCGGGGCTGGCCGAGGAAGAGCAGAACGAAGTCGTTGCGGCGGCCTATGGTGCGTACGACGTGTCGTTCGGCGCGCAATACCTGATTCCGAAGCCGTTCGACCCGCGCCTGATCGTGCGGATCGCGCCGGCCGTGGCGAAGGCGGCGATGGAAGGCGGCGTGGCGACGCGTCCGCTCGCGAATCTCGATGCGTACGTCGAGCAGTTGCAGCAATTCGTCTATCACTCGGGCGCGTTCATGAAGCCGCTGTTCGCGACCGCGCGTCAGCTCGTGCGCGACGGCGGCAAGGCGCGGATCGTGTTCACCGAAGGCGA
>NZ_BCPP01000351.1:0-6497 GCF_016586125.1 Burkholderia sp. E168m23 | reverse complement strand
GCAACGATCCAATTCTCAAAATGATCTGCATAACGAATGTATCTTCCGACGACGGATAAAGCCGGGGCCACGGGAATTCGTTGCCCGCCCTTCTGCACGCACGGGCATCCCCACCTCACCGAGCCCGGTGGGAAAATGCCCGCGCATGCTTCATCGACACACGACCCGCATCGCTCAGGACAGCATCATCCCCTGCATCCGGTGCGAGAAATGCGCGCGCTCGGCCGTCTCCATCAGCATCAGGAATTCGTCCTGCATCATGTGAATCAGCGCTTGATGATCGCCGGCCTCGAAATAGACTTCCGGCTGCTGCGCGAGGTGTTCCTCGAGAAACGTCTTCATCCCGTACGCCATGCAGACCGGCGGCAGCGCGCCCATGTCGCAATCCTTGAACAGCTCGCGCAACTCGACCTCCCGGGCGAGCACGAGATGGCGCCCCGTCTTCACCCAGAGATCCGACAGGCGCACGGCGTGCGTCGTCGGCAATACGGCGGCGACGTAGCCTTCGGCGTCCTCGAGAAGCACGGTTTTCGCGAGACGATCGCCGGGAATATGCGCGGCGGCGGCCGTCTCCATGCTCGTATGACTATAGGGGTGGTACACGACTTCGTACCGCGATGACTTCTGGCGCAGGCAATCCTGCAGGGTGGCTGAGACCGGCATGGCGCACCTCGTCTGGGCGAATCGGACGAATAGGGCGAACGGTGTTCGCTCCCGGTTCGTTCAGCATAGGTCGCATTCCGGGCCAATGGAAATGCCCTCGTGCAGCGCCCGCCCACATGGCCCGGCAGCCGGCCCAACTCGCTTTCAAGGCCTTCGTCTGCCCTCGCCGGCGTGCGGAATCCGGCCCCGGAATACGCTTGGCGGACCCTCATTTCTGCAGGCAGATTTCAGGCAGTGCGAACGAAAATGCGGCCGCACCCGCTAATTTGCCGACGTCGAGAAACTCGACCGTTAGTTGCATTTTAAGAAGAACATCGGGACACCGCCCGGGATGCGTCGTTCAAAAAACGAACCCGTGAATGCCCGTCGTCACAACCGGCAAACCCCGCCGCCAACGGCTTTCCCGCTGCCCTATACTGAGCCAGCCGCCCACCCTCCCGCGGCGGAAACCGACTCCCGGAGCAATCATGCATTACCAGTTGATCTACGAACTCGTCGACGATTACCTGTCGCGGCGCGAGCCGTTCCGTGCGGAACATCTGGCGCTCGCGCAGGCCGCGACCGAGCGCGGCGAACTGGTGCTCGCCGGCGCGCTGGCGGACCCGGCCGACCAGGCGGTGCTCGTGTTCGAAGGCGATTCGCCGGAAGCGGCTGAATCGTTCGCGCGCGCCGATCCGTACGTGCAGAACGGCCTCGTGAAATCGTGGCGCGTGCGGCCGTGGCGCGTCGTGGTCGGCAAGCACGCACCGCGTCCAGCCTGAAGCCGGACTACAGCCACCCTGCCCGTTTGAAACGCCACCACAGCGCGAGGTCGGCGATGGCCATCACCGCGATGCAGCCGTAGAACCCGTATTTCAGGTGCAGCTCGGGCATGTTCGCGAAGTTCATCCCGTAGATGCCGGCGATCATCGTCGGTATCGCGAACAGCGCGGCGAACGAGCCGAGCCGCTTGGTCACCTCGTTCTCCGCGAGCGAAATCATCCCGAGGTTGACCTGGATCGCGGTGACGACCATCTCGCGACGCCCTTCGATCGTCTTCACGATCCGCTGCAGATGGTCGTACACATCGCGGAAGTAAGCCGCCATCCCGCTGCACACCTGCGGCACGCGCCCGCCGGTGAGCTTCGCGAGCGGCTCCATCAGCGGCGCCGTGTGCTGGTACAGCAGCACGAGCCGGCGCTTCAGCGAATAGAGATCCTCGATGATCGCGCGCGACGACGCCGGCGTCGCCTTCGCGAAGATGCGGTCCTCGAGCTCCTCGAGTTCCGCTCCGAGCGTTTCGAGGATCGGGAAATACCGGTCGACGACCTGATCCATCAACGCGTAGAACACGAACGCCGAACCCTCCCGCAACAAGTGCGGCTCGCGCTCGCAACGCTTGCGCACGTCGCGGAAATCGTGCTCGGTATGGTTGCGGATCGACAGCACGTAATTCGGGCCGACGAATACGTTCAATTCGCCGACCTTGAATTCGTCGTCCTCGTCGAGTTCGACCGTGTGCAGCACCGCGAACAGCGAATCGCCGTATTCCTCGATCTTCGGCCGCTGATGGCCTTTGCGGGCATCCTCGAGCGCCAGTTCGTGCAAGCCGAACTCCTCGCCCATCAGGTCGATTTCCTCGGGCGTCGGGTCCTTCAGCGCGACCCACACGAAGCATTCGGGCTTCGACACGTAATCGCTGATGGCGTCGATGTCGATATCGGCCAGCTTGCGGCCGTCCTGGTAAGCAGCACAGTTGATCAGCATGATGTCGGTGACGTTGCGGTTTGCGCATCAGTTTACCGGTTTGCTGCACGGACGGCCCGGCTTGCGCGGCACGCCGATATTGGTCATGATCGGGCTGCGTGCGCCGCAGCATGCGCGTCGAGGCACTTCTACAGGCCCGCCGGGCCTGCGTTGCGCGATGCACAACGGCCGTGCGGCCCAACCGTCAAGGAGACTGATCTATGTGGTATTTCTCGTGGATACTCGGCATCGGCGTGGCGCTCGGCTTCGGCATCATCAACGCGATGTGGCTGGAAGCGGAAGTGTTCTCGCGTGGCGACCAGCTCGGCGATACGTCGGGCCAGCGGTCGGGGAGCCGGCATTCGTGACGCACCTGGTATTCTTCTGCGGTCACGCCGGCACCGGCAAGACCACGCTCGCGAAGCGGCTCATCGGGCCGCTGATGCGCGCGACCGGCGAAGCGTTCTGCCTGCTCGACAAGGATACGCTGTACGGCCGTTACAGCGCGGCCGCGATGGGCGCGCTCACGGACGACCCGAACGACCGTGACAGCCCGCTCTACCTGAAACATCTTCGCGATCCCGAATACCAGGGCCTGCTCGACACCGCCCGCGACAATCTCTCGCTCGGCATCGGTGCGCTCGTCGTCGGCCCGCTGTCGCGTGAAGTGCGCGACCGGCGCATCCTCGATCGCACGTGGCTCGGCATCGCGCCGGACGTCACGCTGACGGTCGTCTGGGTCCACACGTCGGAAGACGTCGCGCACCAGCGGATCGTCGCGCGCGCCAACCCGAACGACGCGTACAAGCTCGCGCACTGGGACGAATACCGGCAGCGCCGCTTCGTGCCGACCGGCCACGAATGCGACGGCATCGTGATGTTCGACAACACCGCGCCGTCCGACGCGGACCTCGACGCGCTGCTGTCCCGCATCGTGCCGCCGCCGCAACCGGCAACGATCGTCCCGCCGCTGCCGGCCTGAGCGCGCCGCCCGGCGCCCTTTCCCTTCCCGCAAAAAACAACGCCGGAAGCGCTGCTGCGCTCCCGGCGTCGTACGGCCCTCGTGCCAATGACTGGCGAATGGTCTTGTAATGACGGTCAGGCGACCGCGTGCACGCGCTCCATCGTGCCGCCGTCGTACAGCTTGCCGAAGCGGTTCGACAGGAACGCCTTGAGCGACACCTTCTCTTGCGGGATGAAACCGCTCTGCGGCAGCTTCTTCTCGCGGAACAGATCCAGCACCGCGCACATCGCGCCGGCCGTCGTGATCTGGATCGCGCTCATGTGCATCCCGCACACGTCCTTCGCGAAGATCTTGCGCGTGAACACGTCCTGCACCAGCTGGCCGTCCTTCACGCCCGTCACCGTGACGAACACGAGCACGACGTCCTGCTTCGTCGACGGCACCGCGCGGCGCATGATCGACTTCAGCGTGTCGCGATCGGTCGACAGGCGCAGGTCTTCCAGCAGGAACTGAACGAGTTCGCGGTGGCCCGGATAGCGCACCGACTTGTAGTCGAGCGTCTCGACCTTGCCCGACAGCGTCTCGCACAGCGTGCCCAGGCCACCCGACGTGTTGAACGCTTCGTATTCGGTGCCGTCGAGCGAGAAGTGCTCGAGGCCTTCGAGCGGCTGCACCCATTGCTTGCGGCCGTCGCGGATCGCTTCGCACGGCTGGCAGTATTCGTTGATCAACCCGTCGACGCTCCACGTCAGGTTGTACTTCAGCGCGTTGGTCGGATATTCGGGCAGCGCGCCGACGCGCATCTTCACGTCGCGCACTTCGCTGAAGCCGTTCACGAGCTCGTGCGCGGCAATGCCGATGAAGCCCGGCGCGAGGCCGCACTGCGGCATGAACGCGCGGTCGGAGCCGTCGGCCAGTTCGCGGATCGCGTGCGTGGCGCGCACGTCTTCGGTCAGGTCGAAGTAATGAACGCCGGCAGCCTTCGCGGCGGCGGCCACGTTGACCGCGAGGTAGTAAGGCAGCGCGTTGACGAGCGCATCGAAGCCCTTCACCGCTTCGCGAATCGCATTCGCGTCGGCCGAATCGACCCGTTGCGTCGCGATGCCTTCGCGCGACAGCTTCGCGAGCGTATCCGCATCGCGGTCGAACGCGACGACTTCGTAGTCGCCCGTTTCGCGCAGCATGTGAGCAATGGTGTGGCCGATCAGACCTGCGCCGACGATGGCGATTTTCATGCGCTTATCTCCTGATGATGGGTTTCGTGTTGGTGTACGGCGTCGAGCCATGAACACAGTTTAGGGACGCTCAAAATCAGTTCCAAGACGAAGAATGATGCGAAACGACCGATAAATTCGACGTTATGACGACACTTTTCGCCGAAACGACCATTTCATCTAAAAATCGCGTAAAGGCGCTGTCGCAAACCGGCCGTTGGCGGTGGCGCGTTGCAACGACGAAGACGACGACGCACGGCATGGCTCCCGACACACGAACTGCACATGCGTCACGGGCTACACGCCGGTCGAAGCGGAATACGGAAAGGAGAGTCGCGAGAGAGACGCGCGAAGTGCGCGGAAGGATGGCGATCGGCACTCGTGCCGATCATGAGGGACAGCGAATGCCGATACGAAGGCGGCCGGGCATCTACCCGCCGTTAATCCAGACACCCGTGACGTAACGAAACCGGCGCCGCGCATGCGCCGTCCGTCATGTGCGGTGCCGCATGCAACGGCTCAGCCGCCGATCGTCCCGCGGTCGATCTTGCGCGACAGGATGATCGACGTCGTCGTGCGCTCGACGCCTTCGAGCGTGCCGATCTGGTCGAGCAGGTCGTTGAGCCGTTCCGGCGAATCGGCGCGCAGCCACGCGACGTAGTCGTACTCGCCGCTCACTGCGCACAGCAGCTGGACTTCCGGCATCCGGTCGAGCTTGCGCAAGACGTCCTTGCCGAATTTCGGCGTGAGGATGATGCCGACGTACGCGTAGATGCTGGCGTCCAGCACGTCCTGCCCGAGCCGCACGCTGTACCCGGCGATCACGTTCGTGCGTTCGAGCCGCGCGATGCGCGCGACGACCGTCGTGCGCGCGACGTCGAGCTGGCGCGCGAGATCCGCGACGCTGGCGCGCGCATCGGCTTGCAGCAGCGCGACGAGTTGCCGGTCGAGATCGTCGAGTTGGTCGAGGCGGGGTGGGCGCATGACGCTGGGCCGGTACGCATGTGCCGGCGGAGTGGAAAGTGACGCGATGATAGCGCCGAACGCCGGCGCGCCCAACCGGCACGGCCGGATTCGCACCTTCGATTTCGATTCGTATCGGATGTAAGCAAGTGTCGCATTCACTGCCGCGCTGCATGCAACGTGCTACTAATAGCGGGCGACGCGAGAGGTACGCTGACGGCAATGGCCGCCGCGTCCGCTCGCCAGACACCACCCCGGAGAGCCAACCATGAAGAAAATCTCGCTCACCCTCGCTACGCTCGTCGTTGCAGCCAGCGCATTCGCGCAGACCCCGGCGCAGCCGCAAGCGCCCGCCCAGGCACCGGCCACGACGGCCGCGGCATCGGCCCCGAGCGCCGAGCAGCGCGCGGCCCGCCACGAGGCGCGCATCGAGCAGCGCATCAAGTACCTGCACGACCAGTTGAAGATCACGTCGGCGCAGGAACCGCAATGGAAGACGTTCGCCGACACGATGCGCGACAACGGCGCAACGATGGGCCGTCTCTACGGCGAACGGATGGCCAAGCACGACGTGTCCGCGCTCGACGACATGAAGCAGTACGCGGAACTGTCGCAGGCGAACGCCGACGGCGCGAAGAAGCTCGCCGACGCGTTCGCGCCACTGTACGAGAGCTTCCCGACCGAGCAGAAGGCGCTGGCCGACACGACGTTCCGCAGCTGGCTGCACCACGGCGGCGAGCACCGCGGCAAGGGCAAGACGAAGGGCAAGGACGGCAAGGCAGCCGCCGCGCCGGCCGCAAGCGCACCCGCGCAGCCCTGACCCTTCCCGCCGGCGCCGTGCCGGCCCGCCCGGGGCCGAACCGCGCCGCGATCGGCGACCGGCGCGTCACACGGCGCGCCGAATTCGGGATAAGCTCCCGGCTTTTCCCGCTTTCCCGCCATGCTCGAACTCAAGCAACTCGATCTGC
>NZ_BCPP01000350.1:0-6507 GCF_016586125.1 Burkholderia sp. E168m23 | reverse complement strand
CATAACTTCGTATAGCATACATTATACGAAGTTATACGAAATTCCTTGATAGTCACCGGCGCGCCAGAATGCGTGTCGTGATGGTTCCATTCAAGGAGAGCGGCAATGTTGGCAAACGCAGGCGGGACGCAACGGCAGGCCCTCGTGCTGGGCGCGAGCGGCGGGATCGGCGGGGAAGTCGCGCGGCAGTTGCGCGATGCGGGCTGGCAGGTGCGCGCGCTCAAGCGCGGGCTCGATGCCGAAGTCGTGGAGCGCGACGGCATCGCATGGGTGCGCGGCGACGCGCTGGATCGTGATGCGGTGGTGCGCGCCGCCCGCGGCTGCAGCGTGATCGTGCATGCGGTGAACCCGCCCGGATACCGGAACTGGGCCACGCAGGTGCTGCCGATGATCGACAACACGATCGCGGCGGCCCGGGCCGCGCAGGCGACCGTCGTGCTGCCGGGCACGGTCTACAACTTCGGCGCCGATGCGTTTCCGGTGCTGCGGGAAGACGCGCCGCAGCATCCGGCGACCCGCAAGGGCGCGATCCGCGTCGAACTGGAGCGGCGGCTGCAGGACGCCAGCGCGCACGGCGTGCCGGCGATCGTCGTGCGCGCCGGCGATTTCTTCGGGCCGCAACTCGGCAACAGCTGGTTCTCGCAGGGGCTGGTCAAGGCGGGGCGGCCGGTCGCCGCCATCAGCGTGCCGAGCCGCGGCGTCGGCCATCAATGGTCGTATGTGCCGGACGTGGCCCGCGTGATGGTCGAGCTGATCGAGCGGCGCGAGACGCTGGAGCCGTTCGCGCGTTTTCATCTGGGCGGGCATTGGGATGAAGACGGCATGCAGATGGCGCTGGCCGTGCAACGCGTCGCGCAGCGGCACGGCATGCGACCGGCGCTGCGCGATTTCCCGTGGTGGCTCGTGTACGTGGCTGCGCCGTTCGTCACGACGCTGCGCGAATTGCTCGAGATGCGTTACCTGTGGCGCGAACCGATCCGGATGGACAACGCGCGCGTGACCGCGGTGCTCGGCCGCGAGCCGGTCACGCCGCTCGATACGGCGGTGGAGGCGACGCTGGCGGGGCTCGGGTGTCTCGGGTGAGCAACGGCGGGTAGCACGGGTTTCGTCCGGGCACGGAAACACGTCACGGCGAACCGAAGAAGCCCGGGGTCACAATTCTCCACATACCCGCGTGCGTCCGATGCGCATCATGTCAGTCGACACCGACAAGGTGAAAACGGGGGCGAGATGTTGCATTTCGGCTGGAAAGCGTCGGTTGCGGGGGCAATCATGTTCACATTGAGCGGGTGTACCAACCTCGCAGGTGTGCTGTACTGCGGCAACTCGCAGTTCAACTTCCCGGACTACCACTGCTTTGAGTCGTACAGGTAGGAACAGGCGCGACGACTGACGGCCGTCGTGCCCGCGTCCCGTGCGGTTTTCCGTTCGCGGTCAAGCCACGACCGGCAATACCTCGACCGCATAGCGATGCGTGAGGCTGCGTCCGAGCACCGGATCGTGCAGTTCCATCTCGAACGCATCGCCGTCGCCCATCGCGGCAATCGCGCCATGCACGGCGACGGTCCCGCCATACATCGCGCAGCGCGCGGGCATCGTGCGGCGATCGTCGAACCGGCGCCACAGCGCGTCGGGCGCGAGCAGGCCGCTGACCGCGCCGTGCTGGTATGCGCGCCGCTCGCCGTTGTGCGCGATCAGCCACGAACGCAGCTCGAGCGCATCCCAGTGATCGGCGACATCCGCATGACGCCATGCGTCGCGGCCGAGCGGCTTCGCGCACACCTGCTTCGACACGGCGACGCTGTACGCTTCGACTTCGCGATCCGTGTGATCGGAGCCGATCGTGACCAGCGTGCCGGCCGGGCTGTCCACCAGCACGCATTCGATCTCGCCGCCCGAGCGCGCGCCGAGCACGCCGATCGACGGCGCCTGCGTGAGCAGTGCGGACGACACGCGATAGAAGCACGGCGTGGTCGACGGCGGCGCGACGCCGAGCGCCGCGAGTTCGTCGATGTGCGTCTGGATCGCGGCCGGGTCGCGGCCGGCCCAGCCGGCGATCACGACGCGTTCGATGTCGGCGTCGACAGCGGCCGGCGCACCTTGCAGGGAAATCACGTTGAACGACAGGGTTGGCATGCGGTTATCCGTTTGAAGTGCGAAGGAATGACTGGGCTGGCGGCGGCGCTCAATCCTCGAGCGGCCGGTGCGCGGTCTCGCGCGCGGCGACGAGCGCGATCGACGTGACGACGAGCGCGGCGGTGACGTACAACGACACGGCCGTCGTCGTGCCCGTCTGCCGGAACAGCGCGGCGATCACGAGCGGCGCGAAGCCGCCGCCGACGATGCCGGCGAGCGTGTACGCGAGCGACGAGCCCGCATAGCGCACGCGCGTCGGGAATTGTTCGGTCACGAACGCGCCCTGCGGGCCATACATCACCGCATGGATCACGAGGCCGATCGCGACGGCCGCGACGATCGCCACGGGGCGCGCCGAATCGAGCAGCGTGAAGAACACGAACGCCCACACGATGCCGGCGATTGCGCCGGCGAGATACACGGGCCGGCGGCCGAAGCGGTCCGACAGCGCGCCGAAGAACGGCACCGCGAGTGCGTTGCAGGCCGTGCCGATCATCACGGCCGTCAGCGCGACGGGGCGCGACAGGTGCAGCACGGTCGTCACGTAGGTCAGCGTGAACACGACGATCAGCGCATACAGCACGTCCGAGCCGATCCGCGAGCCGCCCGCGATCAGCAGGCGCTTCCAGTGGTACTTCAGCACGTCGGCGACGGGCACTTCGGCGGTTGCGTGCGATTCGGCGAGCTGCTCGAACTGCGGCGTTTCGTCGACGCCGCGCCGCACCCAGAAGCCGAACGCGACGAGCAGCGCGCTGGCCGCGAACGGCACGCGCCAGCCCCACGACAGGAACGTGTCGGACGTGGTCGACAGCGTGACGAGCGCGATGCAGCCAGTGCCGAGCAGCGTGCCGAACGACGGGCCGATCTGCGTCCACGATGCGGACAGCCCGCGCCGTTTCTGGTCGCCGTGCTCGACCGACAGCAGGACCGCGCCGGCCCATTCGCCGCCGAGCGCGACGCCCTGCACGAAGCGCAGCGCGACGAGCAGGATCGGGCTCAGGATGCCGGCCTGCGCATAGGTCGGCAGTGCGCCCATCAGCGCGGTCGTCACGCCCATCAGCACGAGCGTGAGCATCAGCACCGCGCGGCGGCCGATGCGGTCGCCGAGGTTGCCGAACACGAAGCCGCCGAGCGGGCGCGACACGTAGCCGACCGCATAGGTCGAGAACGCGAGGATCGTGCCGGCCAGCGGATCGACCGACGGGAAGAACAGATGGTTGAAAACGAGCGCGGCGAGCGTGTTGTAGATCGTGAAGTCGTACCACTCGAGCGACGTGCCGATCATGCTCGCGGTCGCGAGTCGGCTGTTGCGGACACGGCGGGGCGTGTGGGCGGCGGGCTGGGCGAGAGTGCTCATGGTATCGGGCAGGTCGTGACGGATGACGGGATGAAGCGCGGGGCCGGCGTGGGCGTTCAGCGTTCAGGCAGGCAGGGCGGGGGCGACGACGGCGGCCGGTTCGGCCGCCGCCTGGGCGTCGCGATGCGCAGCCGGCAGCGGTGCGGCGGCGCGCCACAGCAGATCGAAGGTGCGCACGTCGTCGTGCCCGGCGAGCGCAGCGGCTACGCGGCGCGCGGCCGCTGCGTCGCTGCCTTCGATCAGCACGAGCGCATCGGCGGCCGGGCCGGCGGCCGCCGATGCGCCGATCGGCGCGGACAGGTCCGGTGACGTACGGAAGAGCCGCGCGGCGTGGATGCCCGGTTCGTGCAGCGCGGCGGCGAAGCGCGCGCGCAGGTGCGGCACGTCGATGCGGTCCGGCGGCAGCACGAACAGCGCGAGATGGGCGCCTTCGCCGTCGCCGGCCTCGATCGTCAGCTCGCCGACGCGCCGTTGCGTGCCCGTCATGCGCTCGAAGTTCGCGAGCGACCATGCGGTCTGCTGCGTGAACGCACGCCGGTACGCGTCGCCGCGGAATACGTCGAGCGTGTCCGTCACGTACAGCGCGAGATATCGGCGCGGGCCGCCGTCGGTCGCGCGAAAGCGCCGCGCATGCGTGAAGCCGGGAATCGCGACACGTTCCTGCATGTGCTCGCGGTCGTACCACGCGTTGAAATCGGCTTCGTGCGCGGGGTCGATATCCGTCCAGACGCAAAGCTGGCCGTGCGGAAGGGAAAGGCGGGTCATCGCGGGGGGCCTCGAGACGGGTAGGTCAGAAACCCCAGTGTCCCGAAGACGGTCCGCACCCGTCCAACAAGAAAACAAATTCGCGGTGAACAGGTTTTCTTATGAGCGGCGCGGACGGCGTTTCGCGGCAGGCGCGGCGGTTTTCGGCGGGCGCTTCGCCTTTGCCGATGTGCTGTTCTTTGCCTCCGTCGCCTTGCGCGCGGGCGTTGCTTCGACGCGATCGGCGACGGCCGGGTTCGCGAGGTTCGCGGCGGCCGCCATCGTGCGTGCCACTTCGCTCGCGAGTTCCGCGATACGCGCGGCGACCGGCAGCCCCTGGCTGCGGTACGTCGCGACGAGCGGCAGCGCGGGGGAATTCAGGCTCGACGTCGAGCAGTTCGAGCGTGCCTTCTTGCAGCTCGCGCCCGATGATCGCGGGCGGCAGCGCGGCTACGCCGAGACCGTCGGCGACGAGGCGGATCATCGCGGCGACCGACGTGATGCAGTTGATGCTGGCCGGCCGTTCGACCGCCGCGAACAGCCGCTCGATCGTCGCGTGCGGCCCCGAGTGGCGCGAGAAACTGATGATCGGAAACCCGGCCAGGCGCGCGACGTCGAGCGGCTGGCCGCCGAGCCCGAGGCGCGGGCTCGCGGCCCAGCGCACCGGGAATTCGCACAGCGGCAGGTTCGTGAAGTCCGGGCCCGGCACCGGGTCGGTCTGCAGGATCAGGTCGACGCCGTCGGTGCTGAGCAGGCGAATCAGATGCAGCGTCGTGTCGCTCGTGATCTCGACGTCGAGGCGCGGATAGCGCTCGCGCAGTTGCGCCATCAGCGCGGGAAACCAGCTGTGCACGATCGATTCGATCACGCCGATCCGGATCAGGCCCGCGTCGCTCGCCGCGTCGATGTCGCGCCGCATTTCGCCGTCGAGCCGCACGATCCGCTCCGCGTAGGCCAGCATGCGCCGGCCCGCGGGCGTGAGCGTGGCCGAGCGCGTGTTGCGGTCGAACAGGCGCACGTCGAACGCTTCCTCTAGCGAGGCGATGCGGCTCGACACGGCGGCCTGCGTCGTGTGCAGTTTCTCGGCCGTGAGCCGGAAGTTTTCCAGCTTCGCGAGCCAGACGAAGGTTTCCAGAAACCGGATGTTCATCGAATTCCGAACGGTGAGACGGTGCCGGCGGAAGCGGCGGGATCGGTCGATGGTAGCGGATTTCCCGGGCAGGAAACGATCGGGCGGCGCCGCGCGTGTCGTGGGCGGGTACCGGTAGTCGCTCACGACACGCTGCCCGCTCGATGTCTCCTACCCGCGGCGCGCCTGCTGGCGTCAAAGCCGGTCGAACGCGAGCGTCGGCACGTCGACGACCATCGCGCCGCCGTCCGCGACGAGCGTCGCGCCGGTCACGAACGATGCGTCCGGCGACGCCAGGAACGCGCAGACGGCCGCGATCTCGTCGGGATCGGCCGCGCGCCGCAGCGGCACGTCGGCGCTCACGCGGGCGTACGCGCCGTCGAGCGAATCGTCGTGCGCGGCCATCAGCGGGGCCATTTCCGCATCGGCCATCGGCGTGCGGACCCAGCCCGGGCAGACGGCGTTCGCCCGTACGCCGTGCGGACCGTAGTCGCGCGCGAGCGATCGCGCCAGCCCGAGCAGTGCGTGCTTGCCGACCGTGTAGCCGCATACGCCGGGGCCGGCCGCGAGCGCCGCGATCGACGCGACCAGCACGATATTGCCGCGCTGCGCGATCAGGTCGGGCAGGCACGCACGCGCGCTGACGAACGCGGTGTCGAGGTTCGCGTGCATCGCGTCGCGCCATTGCGCGTCGTCGGTTTCGTCCGCGCGGCCGATGCCGTGGCCGCCCGCACACGCGACGAGCGCGTCGACGCGGCCGAAGCGTTCGGCGATGCGCTGCACGAAGCCGGCCCAGTCGGCGGGGCTCGCCGCGTCGCCGGCCAGCGCGAGGCCGCCCGTCTCGGCAGCCAGTGCATCGAGCGGCGCCTGGCGGCGCCCGATCAGCACGACGCGGTCGCCGCGACGGGCGAAGCGGCGTGCGCATGCGGCGCCGATGCCGGTGCCTGCGCCGGTGATCGCGATCGTGCGGGGTGGCGGGTGCGTCATGTGGTTCTCCGGAAAGGGGGCGTTCCGGCCACTTTAGGCGGCGCCGGCGCGCGCCGGTATCCGCCGAAAGGATGAACGCGGGTCGGCCGGACGGCCAGGTGCGGCGGCCGTGGCCCATTTTGCAAAGGCTGACGATGTCTGACGCCGAATCGCT